>NZ_JBBEBZ010000145.1:0-17076 GCF_040882075.1 Nitriliruptor sp. | reverse complement strand
CCCCGCGGCCGAGCACGCGGCCGAGCAGGAACGCCCCGGTCGCCCCGATCGTCGCTCCGACCAGGGCGGTGGCGGTCCCCACCACGGGGCCGAACAGCAGCCCAGCCCCGATGGTGAAGGGTGCCGCAGGCAGCAGCAACGTCGCAGCGACGGCGTACACCGCGGCGAACACGAACGGACCGGCCACACCGAACCCTTCGAAGAGCTCGCGCAGGGCCTCCACGCCCAGCCCGTCGACCCGTCCCGCGAACACGACCGCCACGGCGACGACCGGCACCAGGACCGCCAACCGGAAGGCCGGGCTCATCAACCGGACGAGGACGTTGCCAGCCCTTCCCGACCTCTGCTCCTGCGCTGCCCCGGCAGGGAGCTGATACGAGCTCGTCCGTGTCTCGCGGTCCAAGGGAGCCTCCACCCGCTCGCGCGCATCTCTGAGCGAACGCGCATCGCCCGGTGTGCCGCCGCTCTAGGCGCGGTCGGGGAGAACGAGAACCCGCTCTTGCGTGCCGATATTCCATCGGGCTCGCGTAACGGGCGCCTCCGTGGAAGACCGCCCGGCGGGCCTCCCTGTAGGCACCCCGGCGGCCTGAAGAGCCGGCGCCGCTCGCTCGCCCCGGCCCATGGGGACGGGTGGTCGGACGGACGGAAGCACCCGTAGACCTGATCCTCTCCTCGGATCCAGTGCGACGCTTGAAGGAGCAGCGATGGGGTGGTCGAGTGAGATCGCGAAGGGCGCTCTCGCAGGAGCGTTCAGCACGCTGGTGATGGATCTGGTCTGGTTCTCCCGGTACCGACAGGGCGGCGGCGAGGACACGTTCGCGGCCTGGGAGTTCGCGACGTCGACGACGTCGTTCGACGAAGCGGCCGCCCCCGGGAAGGTCGGCCGGAGGCTCGCCGATGCGGTTGGCATCGAGCTCGCCGACGAGGTAGCGGGTCGCACGAGCAGCGTGATGCACTGGCTCACGGGAGTGGGGTACGGCATCGGCCACGCACTCCTGCAGGACGGTCGCGGTCTCGCTCGAGCGGGTCTCACGACCGGTGCCGGCGCGTTCGCCAACAGCTACGCCACCCTGGGGGCGATGGGCATCTACGACCCCATCTGGGACTACGACCGGGAGACCCTCACCGAGGACCTCACGGCCCACGTGGCCTTCGGTGCCGCGACCCGGGTCGCCTACCGCGTTCTCACCGACCGAGGTGACCGCGGCTGACTCGGGTGAACCCTCGCCTCCCCCGACGACATCCCTACCCTTCCGTGGTCGAAGGGCGGTACCCGGTCCCGGGCGCCGATCCTGACCTTCCGGTTCGCTCGCCGGGACCGATCCGAGGATCAGCATGAGCACGGTGACCGACGCCCTCCTCGACGTGCTGGCCGACGCCGGCGTTCGCCACGTCTTCGGGGTCCCCGGAGACGCGGTGAACGCGATCGTGGACGGCATACGCAGGTCGGATCGTCTGACGTTCGTGCATGTCCGGCACGAGGAGGCTGGGGCGTTCGCCGCGAGCGCGCAGGCGAAGCTCGACGGTCGTCTCGCGGCGGTGGTGGGTACTTCCGGTCCTGGCGCGGTCCATCTGCTGAACGGTCTGTACGACGCGGCGAAGGACCACGCGCCGGTGATCGCGATAACGGGCGAGACCGAGACCGGTCTTCTCGGCACCGACGCGCACCAGTCGATCGATCAGCCGGCGCTGTTCGCCGACGTGGCGGTCTTCAGCCAGCGGATCGTGCATCCCGGCCAGCTGCCGGTGCTGGCGGTCGAGGCCTGCCAGGCCGCGCTGTCCACCCCCGGTGTCGCACACCTCGCGCTCCCTGCGAACATCGCGCAGCAGGACGTCGCCACTATGGACCACGGCGTCGTGGTCCGACGGGAGCCGCGGACCGTGCCGGCCGACGAGGACCTCGCCGGCGCGCTGCGGCTGCTGGAGGGTGCTGAGGCGCCGGTGGTCCTGGCCGGCATCGGCGTTCGGGATGCGGTCCCTGAGCTCCTCGAGTTCGCCGACCGACTGGGTGCGCCGATCATCAAGACCCTGCGCGGCAAGGACCTGTTCGCCGACGACCACCCGCTGACCGTCGGTGGGCTGGGGCTCCTGGGCACCCGCGCGGCCGTCAACGCCATGTCGGGCTGTGACCTGCTGGTGATGCTCGGCACCGACTTCCCGTACCGCGACTTCTACCCCGACGGGGTCCCTGCGATCCAGCTCGACCTCGCCCGGGGGAGGATCGGGCGGCGCTACCCGGTGCAGGTGCCGCTGGTGGGGCATGCCAAGCCGACGTTGACGGCCCTGCTGGAGCGGATCGAGCGACGCGAGGACCGGTCGTTCCTCGAGGATGCCCAGCAGGACATGCATCGGTGGCGGCGGTGGATGCGCCACCTCGAGACCAACGTCTCCCGCCCGATCAAGCCGGAGCACCTGGCCGCAGTCGCCGGGTCGCTGCTCACCGACGATGCCATCGTCACCCTGGACACGGGCACGGTCACCGCCTTCGTCGCCCGCCACCTCGCGATCCGCGACGGCCAGCAGCTCACTCTCTCAGGCAACCTCGCGAGCATGGCGTTCGGCCTGCCCGCGGCGATCGGCGCGCAGCTCACCTTCCCCGACCGGCAGGTCGTCGCGATGGTCGGCGACGGCTCGTTCACGATGCTTCCCAGCGACCTCATCACCGCGGTCGAGCTCGAGCTGCCGATCACGGTCGTCGTGTTCGACAACCGCAAGCTGGGCCTGATCACCGTCGAGGAGGAGGCGGAGGGCTTCGCGGACCAGCAGACCAGCCTCCCCGCCTGCGACCTGGCCGCCATCGGCGAGGCGTTCGGCGCGGAGGGCATCCTGGTCGAGGATCCGGGCGACCTCGAGCCCGCGCTGCGACAGGCGTACACGTCGGCCCGTCCAACCGTCGTGGACGTGCTCGTCGACCCCGACGAGCTCATCATCCCCCCGCGCATCGAGCTCGCCCAGGCGCTGGGCTTCGCCGAGGCCAAGGTCAAGGAGTTCTTCGGTGTCGGCCAGCGCGAAGGAGGGTTCGATGCCCTCCTCGACCCCCTGCGCTGACGCCTGACCACCCGACCACCCGTCAGCGCGACAAGGAACAGGCCCGCCCGATGACAACGCTGCCCGACGACGCTCCCGCCCGTTACGACGACCTGCGGGCCGTCTACATCAACTGCACGCTCAAACCGTCTCCGCAGTCGTCGCACACACAGACGTTGATGGACCGCTCGATCGCGATCCTCGAGCAGGTCGGCGTCGAGGTCGACGTGATCCGCGCCGTCGACCACCAGCTGCCCCCCGGGGTGCAGGTCGACATGACCGAGGACGGGCCGTTCGAGCGTGACGACTGGCCGGGCCTTCTCGAGCAGGTCCTCGCGGCGGACATCCTCGTCCTCGGCACCCCGATCTGGCTCGGGAGCCCGTCGTCGGTGTGCACCCAGGTCGTCGAACGGCTCTACGCCTACTCCGGTGAGCTCAACGACCGGGGGCAGTACGACTTCTACGGCCGCGTCGGCGGCACCATCGTCACCGGCAACGAGGACGGGATCAAGCACTGCGCGATGACGTTGCTGTTCGCTCTGCAGCACGTCGGCTACACCATCCCCCCGCAGGTCGACGCCGGTTGGATCGGACCGGTCGGCCCCGGGGCGAGCTACGGCGACGAGCCCGAGGACGGCGGCGTTCCCGTCGGGTTCGACTCCAACTTCACCAACCGCCAGACCACGATCATGACGTGGAACCTGCTCCACCTCGCACGCTTACTGAAGGACGCCGGCGGCATCCCGCCCTTCGGCAACCAGCCGTCCCGCTGGGCCGATGGAGAACGGTTCGGGTTCCCGCCGCCGCACTGAGCCGCGACCCCCCTGCCCGCCGCATGCAGGACGGATCAGCCGATGGGACTCGACATCGGCTCCTGTGGGAGCGGCAGGCCACCCGCCAGCCAGGTGCGGACCTCCTCGGGAGGAGCCGGACGGGCCAGGAGGTAGCCCTGGGCCAGATCGAAGCCCAGAGCCGTGACGGCAGCCAGCTGTTCGTGGGTCTCGATCCCCTCGGCCAGGACCTGGATGCCCATCTCCCGGGCCAGGCCGGACACGGCGGTCAGGATCGCCTGTTCGCGGCCGTCGGCACCGCGCCGGTCGACGAAGGAGCCGTCCAGCTTGAGCAGGTCCAGCGGCGTGGTCCGCAGACGTGACATCGACGAGTAGCCCGTACCGAAGTCGTCCAGGGCGATCCGACAGCCCCGCGCACGCAGCTGACACAGTAGGTCGACCACGGCCGCGTCGTCCGCGGCCAACACGGCGGTTTCGGTGATCTCGAACCCGAGGCGGGCGGGATCCGCGCCTGTTCCCTCGAGGCACCGGTCGACCATCTCCAGCAGCCGATCGTTGAGCTGCTGGGCCGAGAGGTTGACGAACACGGTGAACTTTCGATCGGCGGGCAGCTCACGCTGCCAATCGGCTAGCAGCTGACACACCTCGTGCAGGACCCACGCCCCGAGCTGTTCGACCGTGCCGTTGCGCTCCGCGAGGGGGATGAACTCGTCCGGGCCGACGCGGCCGAGCTCGGGGTGGGTCCAGCGGAGCAGCGCTTCTACCGCCACCAGGTCGTCCCCGTGCTCGGCCAGCGGCACGAAGGGCTGGAAGTGCAGGTGCAGTTCGCCGCGCTCGATGGCGCCACGTCGCTGGTTCTCGACCTGGCTCCGGCGCGATACCTGCTCCCGCAGGGCGGCGTCGAAGACGCGGTAGCCGTTCCCGCCACCGCTCTTGACGTGGTACATCGCCGCGTCGGCCTCTCGCAGCAGGACATCGCCATCCAGCACGGCATCGCTGGTCGCCGCCATGCCGATGCTGGCCGACAGGCCGAGGTCGCCCCTGCCCTCCAGGGGCCGTTCGATCTCGTGGAGGATGCGGCGCGCCACCTGTTCGGCCAGCAGGTGGTCGGTGTCCTCCAGGATCACGACGAACTCGTCGCCGGCGAACCGGGAGACGGTGTCGGCCGTCCGGGTGCGGGTGCATGCGTGCAGACGTCGGGCGATCTGGCGCAGGACCTGATCGCCACCAGCGTGACCGAACGTGTCGTTGACGACCTTGAACCCGTCGAGGTCGACGAACAGGATCGCGACGCAGCCGTCGTTGCGCTCGAGACGGGCCAGGCTGTGTTCCAGACCCTCCTCCAAGGCGGTCCGGTTGGGCAGATCGGTGAGCTCGTCGGTGCGCGATCGCTCGTGCAGTCGCCGTCCAGCTCGCCGTGCGATCGGCAGCGACAGCGCCCACAGCAGCAGGAGACCACCGACGAGGCCGGCGTCGAGCGTCCGGCTGAACGCACGCGATGCCGCCAGAGTCGGCGACTGGTCCTGGTGCACCTCGACGACCAGCGGCTGCTCCGCACCGAGGTCCAAGGGCACGAACGTCCGGAGCGTGGAGGCAACGGGCGGTTCATCCACCAGGTGAGGCGCGGATCCGTCGAGGCTGAACGCTCCCGTCGCGGTCGCCCGCGTGCGGAGCTGTTGCTCACCCCCCGCAAAGCCGTCGAGGAGACCGGCATCGTCGGCGGCGACGACGCGGCCCGCGGGGTCCCAGACGACCACGTGGTAGACGGCATCGTCGAGATCGATCACGTAGCGCTGGAGCTTGCGCGCCAGCTCGACCCGGTCAGCTCGGGGTGCCTGACCCGACAGGTCCGCGTCCAACAGCATCGGCCGCAGCACGGCGTCCGTCACGAAGACCGCGTGGAACTCCGCATGGTCGTGGAACTGTCCCTCGACCAGGCGCTGGACGAGGAAGTGCAGCACCACACCCACCAGCACGAAGACGATCGCCGAGCGGACCGCGAAGACCCACACCAACGACCGCCGGGGGCCGCCACGACGCAGCGATCGGCCCGTCGACATCACCTCGAGCCCATCGGCGTCAACGATCCAGTCAGCCCGTCCGGCCTGCACGGTGGTGCGACCACAGCTCTTCCTCCTGCAGGCTCCTCATCGGTCGGTCAGGGCCGTCGGCGTCAGGCGATCGCGGTGTAGACGAGTGCGACGACCGCGCCGAAGACGACGTGCCCCATCACGAGTCCGACGGGGGTCATGGGTCCGTAGTTCCACGCGAAGAGGCCGGGTTCGATGAGGGTCGTCTCACCGCCGGCGAGGATCAGCACGTCGCCCTGCGCCTGCGTGGTGGGTGTGGGAGCGATCATCCGGGGGTGCATCGAGCCCATCATCGCCATCGCCAGACCTGCGACGATGCCGTGGCCGAGCCCGACGAGCGCCCCGGTCAGCAGGCTCACGTCGTCGAAGGCCGTGAACAGCGCGGCGTAGCCGATCCCGAACACGATCGTGCCCATCATCACGACGTGTGTGAGGAACCCGATCCGGTTGGCCTTGTCGCGGTCGGCGGTGAACATCGTGCCCTGGATCAGGGCCATGGAGGGCATCTTGGTCATGCCCATCGCGGTCGCGCCCCGCATCATCGCGGTCATCGCGATGGTGCCGGCGAGCCCGGCCACGAGGGCGGCGAGCAGGTCGAAGGTGATCATGGCTGTACTCCTCTTCGGTGGTGGCGATCACGGGTGGCGATCACGGTGCCACGGTTCTGCAGCCGGCGGGGACCGCGTCTGGCGTGTTCGCCGTGTGGAAGCCCCCACCTACTGAACCAACCGGCTGAACCAACCGGCCTCGGCCTCCTTCCCTTCCACTCACGGCGGTTCAGCGCACCTCCAGGATCGTCCCGGCCGCGAAGGGGCGGCAACGTTGATGCCGAACCGGGCGTACACCGACGGCGGTACGGCGATGTCGGCCGCGAACAGCGCGCCGACCACCTCGGTTGCCTGCCGGAGCCCACGCTTCGGCAGCGCCAGGGTCAGGGTCGCGTCGGCGACGGTGCACGGTGTGCCGGCCCGTCCCGTGGTCGGGTCGAGCCCGCTCGGGGTGTCCAGCGCCAGCACCGGCGCCTCGCGTTGGTTCGCCCACCGGATCAGCTCGGCGGCACGTCCGTGCGGGTCGCCGCTGATGCTGTAGCCGAGCACCGCGTCGACCACGAGGGCAGGATGCCGCGGCGCCGTTACCACCGGCACCGACATGCGGCGGAGGATGTCGAGCTGGTGGGCCGGCGCCTCGGTCATCGCCTGGGGCGCGGACAGGACCACCTCGACGCCGACGCCGCGGTTGGCGAGGTGGCGGGCGGCGGCCAGCCCGCCACCGCCGTTGCCGCCGGGACCCGCCAGCACCGTGCACGTCGCGGGCCGGTACCGGCGGATCGCCAACTCGGCGAGGTGGCGCCCGGCGTTCTCCATCATCTGCAGCAGCGTGATGTGCAGCTCGTCGACCATGATCCGGTCGACCTCGCGCATCTGCTCGGTGGTGAGGTCGGGTAGATCAGCCTGGGGGAACGTGGAGTACCCGTCCGGCACCGCGTCGCTCACCGTCGTCCCTGTCGCTGGAGTGCCGTCGGACCGTTCCGGCGGATCCCGGTCGGTCGGCGACACCCTGCTGGCAACCTGCGGGGTGACCCGCGACTTCCCGCGCCGGCCTCGCACCGGTGACCTCGGCTCGCCTCAGGGGCCGACCCGCTTCGCCGCTGCCAGCAGCTCCGCAACCGGCGGACGGTCGTCCCGTACCTGCGGCCGGGCGTAGGCGATCCGCCCCGCACGGTCCAGCACGAAGTCCCCGCCGAGCTGGAGGGAGTCGGACCCACCGGCGCGGAGCCGGTCGCCCGCGCGCAGCAGCCGCCAGTAGGTCCGGTAGACCGCCGGGTCCAGCCAGATGTCCCGGCGTCGGGCGCGGTGAAGGCCCCAGGCTCGGTAGCTGGTCCGTGCTCGGTCGACCGCGACCTCGAAGGGAAGGTCGTCCACGTCGATGTCGGCGAACATGGTCCGCCGTAGCAGCTCCGGGTCGTCGAACACGACGAACACGGCCACCGCACCGATGGCCTCCCAACGGTCCCACCGTTGCCGCACCTTCACGAGGTGCGCTCGACAGATCAGTCAGCCGGCGTGGCGCAGGAAGGACACGAGGACCGGGTGGCCGTACCAGCCTGTCGACACGATCCGCCCTCCGGTCAGGGTGGGGAGGTCGAGCGCGGGCGCGGCCCCACCGGGGATCGCAGCAGCGGTCGTGGTCATGGGGCACCTCACGGGGTCCGATGGTCGGTGGGGGAACACCCGTATCGACGGAACCCTTCCCTCGACGGCCCGTCGCGGCGACCATCGACGGAACAGTCCCCAGCCACCTCGGGTTCTCCCGAGGCCACTCCAGCGAGGATCATCATGCCGAGGACGACGACCTGCTCCTTCACCAACGATCGTGACGAACAGCTGTCGGGACGGGTGGAACACCCCGACGGTCCGACCCTCGCGACGGCCGTGTTCGCCCACTGCTTCACGTGCTCGAAGGATCTTCGCGCCGCGCGCAGGGTGAGCCGGGCGCTGGCCGACCGAGGCATCGCCGTCCTGTCCTACGACTTCGCCGGCCTCGGCTCGAGCGAGGGTGACTTCGCGGCCACCACGTTCAGTTCCGACGTCGACGACCTCGTCGCTGCCGCGCGACACCTGACCGACACCATGCAGCCGCCCAGCCTGCTCGTCGGCCACTCGTTGGGCGGGGCCGCCGTCCTCATGGCCGCGGCGCGGCTGCCTGGCATCGAGGCCGTAGCCACCATCGGCGCCCCCGCGGATGTCTCGCACGTGCGCCACCTCTTCGACGACGTCGAGACGATCCGGGCGGACGGACAGGCGACCGTGTCCCTCGCCGGGCGTCCGTTCACGATCTCCGCGGCCTTCGTCAACGACCTCACCGAGCATCACCTCACCGAGACCGTGCGGTCGTTGGACGTGGCGTTGCTGTTCCTGCACGCCCCGATGGACGACACCGTCGGCGTCGACAACGCCCGGAGGCTGTTCGAAGCAGCACGCCACCCCAAGAGCTTCGTCTCGCTCGCGGATGCCGATCACCTGTTGCGCGACGAGGCCGACGCGAGCTACGTGGCCGAGGTGATCGCGTCCTGGGCCGGCCGCTACCTGCCGGCCGTCCCTAGCCTCGGCGCAGCCGTCCAGCCGTCCCGACCGCCCGGCACCTACGACGACGACACCACGTCCGCGCGTACGGCCGCGGGGTTGACGACCGAGATCTCCACGCGCGGGTTCCGGCTCCTCGCCGACGAACCCTCCTCGGTCGGCGGTGGCGAGACCGGCCCCACCCCGTACGACTACCTCGCTGCCGCGCTCGCTTCCTGCACGTCGATGACGTTGCGGATGTACGCCGACCGCGAGGGCTTGCCGCTGGAGGCGGTAGCCACCGAGGTCCGCTACGACCGGGTGCACGCTGACGACTGCGCCACCTGCGAACACACCGAGGGACGGATCGAGCGCTTCACCCGCACCGTGACCTTGGACGGTGAGCTGGATCCGGTGGCACGGACCCGCCTGCTCGCCATCGCCGACCGCTGCCCGGTCCACCGCACGCTCAGCGGACAGATCGAGATCCACACCCGTGCCGGCGGGTCGGACTGAGCGTGAGGGTGGATGCCCTGACCGGCCCGGTCATCTGCCCTGCAGGGCTCGGAAGGCCGCACCGGCCACGAGCCCGAAGAGCAGGTGTGCGGAGAGGTCCTTGGCGAGCACCTGCGTGTCGTACTCCCAGATCGGTTGGTAGACGCCCATCGCGCCCAGCGTCGCGTAGCTGTTGGCGAACGCACCGACGCCGGTCGCGAGGCCCCCGACCACCGGACCACGGCGCGGGAACACGAGGCCGTGCGCCGCGCCGTAGCCCACGCCGGCCAGCCAGTGCATCACGTTGGTGGTCAGGCCCGCCGTATGGTCGGGCAGCGTGACCCCGAGGGTCGAGGCGAGCTTGTGGCCGACCTGGCCAGGGGCCGACGCCTCGTCGAAGGAGCTCGTCGAGGTGGCGAACTCCCACCCGGCGAACGTGTCCTCACCACCGCCGCGGCGGTAGCGGCGGTACCAGACCAGGTCCATCGCCAGGGTGCCGAGGGCACCTGCGACCACCCCGGTTGTGAGCTTGCGGACCACGGACGTCATGCGAGACTCCTGTTCGACTCGTTGCCAGAGGAACCCGCCCGAGCCGTGGAACCGTCCGTCCCGGTCGAGCCCCGCGGTTCACGGTCGAGGCAGCCCCGCCGCCCAGTCCGTCACGAGATGCCGCGGTCGGCCTCCAGCAGCCGGAGCCACACCTCGCTGATGGTCGGGAACGCGGGCACGGCGTGCCAGAGCTGGTCCAGGGTGATGCCGGACACGATCGCGATCGTCGCGGCGTGGATCATCTCGCCGACCCCTGGGCCGGTGAAGGTCGCCCCGACGATGGTGCGGGCCTCGCGGTCCATGCGGTCGACGACCAGTTGGGCGGTCCCGGACACGCCCTTGCCCAGCAGCGCGGCGCCGGCGACGTCGCCCACACCGTAGGTGAGGGCTTCGACGTCCAGGCCCTGCTCCCGGGCGGCCGCGAGGGTCAGACCGACCGCCGCGACCTGCGGATCGGTGAACACCACCCGGACCACAGCCTGGTGATCGGCCCGCGCCTCGACCTGTTCGCCGGCGAGGTGGTCACCGACCAGGCGCGCCTGGTACTTGCCGTGGTGGGTCAGCAGCGCGCGGCCGTTGACATCGCCGACCGCGTACAACCACCCGCCATCCACCCCGGTGGCCCGCAGCTGATCGTCGGTCGCGATGGAACGGCCGGGTTCGAGTCCGACCGTCTCGAGACCGAGGTCACCGGTGTTGGGCCTGCGGCCGGTCGCCACCACGAGCTCGTCGGCGACGAGTTCGGTCCCGTCGGCGAGCGTCAAGGTGACCGGACCGTCACCGTCGCGTTCGGCACGGACCGCCTCGGCGTCGACGTGGACCGTGATGCCCTCCGCCTCGAACGCGTCCCTCAGCTGGGCGCCGACGAACGGCTCCTCGGTGGCGAGCAGCCGGTCTGCCATCTCGACGACGGTGACCTCCTCGGCGCCGAGCCGACGGAAGGCCTGGGCCATCTCGACGCCGACCACGCCCCCGCCGAGGACCAGCAGCCGCGCCGGAACCTCCTTCGCGGTCGTGATGTCGCGGCTGTCCCACACCGAGATGTCACGCAGCCCCTCGACCGGGGGGATCGCTGCCGAGCTCCCGGTGGCGACGACGACCCCGCGACGGGCGGTGAGCGTGCGGACCGTGCCGTCCTCGGTGGTCACCTCCACCGTGCGGTCGCCAGCGAGCCTCCCCTGCCCGCGGACGAGCGTGGTACCCGTGCTCTCCACCCACTGGACCTGATACTTGTCGTCCCAGTTGGAGGAGAACGAGTCGCGCGACCGCAGCGTCGCGGCGACGTCCACGTCCCCGGTCACCGCCGGGGCAGCACCGGGAACCCGACGAACCGCAGCGAGGGCCTCACCCGGTCGCAGCAGCGCCTTGGACGGCATGCACGCCCAGTAGGAGCACTCCCCACCGACCAACTCACGCTCGACGAGCGCGACCTCCAGGCCGTTGTCCCGTGCGTACCAGGCGGCGTTCTCGCCAGCTGGGCCACCGCCGATCACGATCACGTCGAACTCGTCGCTCATCTTCGATCCCTGTCGTTGGCGTCTCCAGCGGTAACCCGGCTCGGTCCGTCCGTCATCCCTCCCACCGGATGCCGCGGTCCGGCCCGTCGGCCCGACCGCGTACCCACGACAGGGTGACCGCGATGGTTGCGTCGGAGGCATCGTTGATCCGACCGTGGCCGACACGCTCAGCCCGCGCGCCCGCGGACGCAGCAACCTGAGGGACAGGGAAGGTGCTGGCGGCGAGAGGTGTTCCTTCGGTACGAGGCGCCGGCGCGACCTCCGGCGTCGGCTTCATCGCCACCTCTCGCACCCGTTCGTGCGAGCCGGGCACTGTCGCGGTCCCGCGGCGGTGGAGGTGGCAGGCGGCTCCGACGACCCCGCGTCGGGGCCGCCTCCCCGGGGCCCGACACGGGGCGGTCCCCGAACCGTCGTCTGGAGCTCGGCCGAGGACCGACACATCGACGGGGCTCCTCCTCGGGGAAGTAGTAGACCGGCATCAGACCGGTCTCGTGGAGCAGCTTCACCCGCGAGCTCTGCGCGACCGTCTCGCCAGCGACCACGACCCGGACACGGCGCGGACTGTCCTCGGGGTAGAGGACGTGCGCGGGCGCGTCGTAGGTGAAGTTGAACGCGCCCGCGGGGGCACGACCGAAGGGGCCGGTGCCGACGGTGAGCGCCATCGTGTGCTCCTCGGTGTGACCGGGCGGGATCGAGTCGGGCGTAGGCGTCGAGGGGAGGTCCAGATCGGTGCCGACCAGGTGGTTGAAGTAGATGGTGAGGATCCTGGTCGACGGCACGGCCCGTCGGCTCCGGTCAGCCCAGGAGAAGCCAGCCGGCGAGCACGACGAGCAGCCCGACCGACGTTGCCACGGCGTGGCCACGACGATCGCGTGGGAGCCAGCCGAACAGCGACGCGACCTTCCCGGCGACCAGCATCGGCGGCGCAGCGCGCGCGAGGTCCCGTGCAGCCCCCGGGCCCGCCACGCGGAGGACGCCGTCGATGTACCCCATGGAGGCGAGCAGGGGCCCCACCATCCGGCGGCTCTCCGAGCGGCGTGGCGGAAGCCCTGCAGCGACGGACGCGATCGCGGCGTGGAGGCCCCGCTCGTCGCTCGCCCAGATGGAACGGAAGAGGAGTCGGCCGTCGGAGCCGACGAGGTAGGCCGCGTTCGGCTTGGGATCGAGGGCGGTGTGCAAGCTGCCGTCCAGGTCGTCGACCGCAACGGTGAACCCTCCCCCGAGCTGCTCGTGAAGGTGGCGCGCCTGGTCCACCTTCTCGTCCAGAGTTTAAGCCTGGCCGAGACGACCGCCGGGGTGCGCTTCGCGGACCTGCACGAAGACGAACGGGACGCGGTCCCCGAACTCGTCCTGGAGCCGCTGGAGTGGACTGGCTGCAGCGGCGGTCATGGGGCAGGTGTTCGAGCCGAACACGAGGAGATACGGCCCATCGAACCCACCGAGATCCAGGGAACCACCAGGTTCGACCGTCGACAGGCGTAGCTCGGGGACCAGGTCACCAGGACGGGGACTGCGCGGATCGAAACGCAGGTCGGCCAGCATGTGGCGTAACTGGAAGCGCTCGTACCGGTAGTCCGACGTGACCGTGTCCGATGTCATGGGAGCTCCTGCACTCGGTCCGTGATCTCTGTGGTTGCAGAGGAACCCGGATCGGTCGCCATCGCTTCCCTGGCGGGGCTGTCCGTGGCGCGGCCGATGCGAGGTGCGGGCAGGCGTCCGCAGTCCAACTTCGGACGCCGGAGCCGTAGGTCTTCACGCACGCCGAGAACCAGCAGCTGATCCAGCTGCTGCCGCGAGCTCCTCGGGGCTGGGAGCCCCGAGGAGGTCTCGCACTCAGTCGAGAGCGGGTGCGGCCGGTAGATCGAGCTCGGTACCGACCAGGTGGTTGAACCAGTTGGTGAGCACGGTGCGGACGACGTCGGCGTAGGCATCGAGCAGTTCGACGTCCGACCAGCCGGCGTCGAGCGCGGCCTGCCAGGTGTCGTCGGCGACCTCGCCCTTGTGTTCGGCCAGTTCGCGTGCGAGTGCGAGCAGCGCGGTGAGCTTGTCGTCCTCGTCGACCGCGCCCTTGCGGATCTGGACGGTCTGCTCCTCGCTGAACCCCTGCGCCTTCGCCGAGCCGGTGTAGGCGGCTTGGCAGTAGTCGCACTGGTTGACGTTCGCGATGGTCAGGTGGATCGCCTCACGCGTGCGGCGGTCCAGGTTCGAGCGCTCCCCGAGCAGCTCCTCAGCGGCGTCGTAGAGACCCATCACGGCCGGTGAGTGCGCCATCGCACCGAAGATGTTGATGGTTTTGCCGACACGCTTCGACTGCCGCTCCAAGGCCTCCTTGCTGGCTTCTGGGGCACTGTCGATGTCATGGATCGGGACTCTTGCCACGGGCTTCTCCTGGGTTGGTCGGACGTTGGGTAGCGGGCCGGAAGTGCTGGACCGGCGAGGGGAGGGAACGCGTCGACCTGGGCCGACCTTCCACCCGAACGGCCAGGTGGAGCCGTGTGGCCAGCCCGGTCTCACGCCGAGCGCAGTGCCTTGACCACGTCGTCGGTCGTTACGACGTCGCTGGCGATGTAGCGGAAGTTGGTCAGCGCGGCGGCGTAGCCGTCCCCCAGCTCGGGGTGCTTGGCGGCTGCCGTGGCGTCCCCGATGACCGACACCTCGAACCCCTGCTCGGTGAGCTCACGGAGGTGGGACTCGACGCAGAGGTTGGCCGACATCCCCGCCAGCAGGACCCGCCGGACGCCGCGCTTGCGCAGCTGGAGCGCGAGGTCGTTGCTCTCCGGTCCGTAGACCTTGTGCGGGCTGGTGATGACGGTCCGTCCGTCGGTGAGGAAGGGCTTGAAGCTCTCGAGCCAGTCGGCCCCCGAGCCCTCGAAGCCGTCCAGCGTGAGCGTGCCGGCGCGGTCGAACATGCCGATCTCGTGCATCATCGTCTCGAGCGTGCCCCCGAACTGCCACTGGTGGTCGCTCGGGTAGTAGTAGTGCGGCGAGATGAACACCGGGAGGTCGCCGTCCTGCGCGGCCCGGAACAGCTGCTCGAGGTGTTCGACGGTGCGGTGCTCTTCCACGCTCTCCCCCACGAGCTCCCAGGTGGCCCCGTCCGGGCTGAGGAAGTCGTTCTGTGGATCGGTGACGACCAGCGCGGTGTCGGCGGTGGAGATCTCCACGGTCATGCCTCCTGTCGGTGCGGCCCGGTCGCTCCGGGTGCCCCATCACCGTGCGCCGCCGGACGTGTGGAAGCGTCCGGCGGCTGTGCGGGTTCATCCGTACGGCCCCGACCGAAGGGACGGCCGATGATCGACCGGTTGCTCGAGGATCTGACGCTGGACGTCGAGCCGTTCGCCAGGTGCGTGGTCTCATCGGGCTGGCGCCTCCGTCTGAACGAGGGCGAGGGAGCGACCCTGCACTTCGTCCTGTCCGGTCACGGGAGCTTGCGGCTCCTGGGTGGGCATCAGTTGGCGCTCCGCCCCTACACCCTGGTGGTCGTTCCCGACCAGCGAGCTCACACGCTCGAGGTGCCACCGGTGCCCCTGCAGGAGGTCAGACCGGGACCGGCGGAGGCCGACGGCGCGGGTCTGCCCGAGCATGTGGCCGGGATCGACGGCGACCGCGAACTGCTCGTTGCCTGTGGCCGTGTGGATGCCACCTACGGGCGGCGGCTGGCGTTGTTCGGTGTCCTCGACCGGCCGATCGCGGTCGACTTCACCGGCTCCGAGGCCATGGCACAGCTGTTCCAACGGCTCCTGGAGGAGAGCACCGGGCAGGCGCTGGGACAGGCCGCCATGCTCCGCGCCTCGATGACCCAGTGCCTGGTCCTTCTGCTCCGGCGGCTCGTCGAGGAGCGCGCCGACGTGCCGCTCTGGGCACAGACGACGCAGGATCGGACGATGGCGGAGGTCGTCGCTGCCGTGCTGCGCGCCCCAGGCGATCCGCACAGCGTGGAGTCCCTGGCCCGGCTCGCGCACCTCGGCCGCTCAGCTTTCGCTGAACGGTTCGTGACCACGTTCGGGCGAACGCCCATGGCCTTCGTGCGCGAGGTCCGGCTCGAGCGGGCGGCCGAGCTGCTCAGCAAGACGACACTCGACATCGCGACCATCGCCCATCGAACGGGTTTCGCGAGCCGTAGCCACTTCTCACGGACATTCCGGGACGCGTTCGGGGTGCCGCCCGCCGAGCACCGCCGTCGCACAGCACGCCCCGCCGCTTGAGACGTTCGGCAAGTGCACGGAAGACCGCGCGAAGTCGCAGGGTTCCCTCGGTCCCCCAGACCTTCATCTGAGCGGTCACCACCGGACCGGTCGGCACGTCCACGAGGAGGACGAGATGCCCAGGACGACCCATCTCACCGTCGCGAGCGCGGCCATCGCCCTCGTCGCCGCCGCCTGCGGCGGAGCCACCTCCGAGGACACGGGCGCGACGGCACCCACTTCAGGCGGCGACGAGCACCGCGGTTGCGTGCCGCTGGCAGAGTTCGAGAACGGTGACGTGCAGAACGCGTCCCACGACGACGTCGCGTTCCCCTGGGACCGGCCGGATCCGGTGGTGCTCGACGGGTTCGACTTCAGCCAGGTCATCAGCGGCGGACCGCCGCCGGATGGCATCCGTCCGATCGACGAGCCGTGCTTCGACGACGTCGCGATCGCCGACGAGTGGCTCGAGCCGCAGAGCCCGGTGATGGTTGTCGAGGTCGGTGAGGACCGGCGCGCGTACCCGCTGGCGATCCTGACCCAGCACGAGATCGTCAACGACGTGGTCGGCGGCGAGCCGCTGGTGGTCACCTACTGCCCGCTGTGCAACTCCGGGCTCGCGTTCGAGCGGACCGTCGACGGTCAGGTGCTCGACTTCGGCACCTCCGGCCGGCTGTTCCAGGCCAACCTGGTGATGTACGACCGGCAGAGCAAGACCCTGTGGACCCAGTTCACCGGCAGAGCCGTCGTCGGCGAGAGTTTCGTCGGTACCGAACTCGAGCGCGTGCCCACCAGCCTGCTGGCGTGGGACGAGTTCAAGGCGGCCGTGCCCGACGGTGTCGTGCTGTCCCGCGACAGCGAGCCGGGCCGCGACTACGGCCGCAACCCCTACACCGGCTACGAGGACCGCGGGGACCAGTTCCTGTTCCAAGGTGACCGCGACGACCGGCTCCCGCCGAACTCGCGCGTGGTCGGTCTCGGCACCGACCGCGACCCGGTCGCCATCCCGCTCGATCGCCTCAGCCAGGAGGGCGTGGTCGAAGTGGACGTGGACGGCCGCCCGGTGACGGTGTGGTGGGCACCGGGCCAGGCGAGCGCCCTCGATAGCGCCACGGTCGACGGCGGTCGCGACGTCGGCTCGACCGCCGCCTTCGTCCCCGTCCTCGAGGACGGGACCGAACTGAAGTTCACACCACTCGACCAGGACGAAGGCACCTTCCGCGACGAGGAGACCGGGTCGACCTGGAACCTGCTCGGAGAAGCGATCGACGGCGAGCTCACCGGCACGAAGTTGCCGCCCGTCTCACGCGACGACACCTTCTGGTTCGTCTGGTTCGCCTTCCAACCCGACACCGTCATCG
>NZ_JBBEBZ010000144.1:0-17168 GCF_040882075.1 Nitriliruptor sp. | reverse complement strand
AAGGTGTTCCGCCCGAACCGGGACGTGCGGTTCTCGAAGGACAAGCGGCCCTACAAGGAGCACTGCGGGGCGGTCATCGGGTTCCGATCGGGGACGGCCCGTGCCGGCGTCTACGTCCAGGTGAGCGCGGAGGGGCTCCACGCGTCGACCGGGTACTGGGAGCTGTCACGCGACCAGATCGAGCGCTTCCGCCGCGCCGTCGACGACGTCCGGACCGGTGGCGCCCTCGTCGAGCTGGTCGCCGCGGTTCGCGAGGCGGGGTACGAGGTGGGAGGTTCGGCGTTGAAGCGCGCCCCGCAGGGGATGGACCCGTCGCACCCGCGCATCGAGCTGCTGCGCCACAAGCGGCTGACGGTGTCGCGCAGCTGGCCCGTCGAACCGTGGGTCCACACGCCGGAGAGCTACGACCGGGTCGCCGCGACCTGGCGGGCAGGTGCGCCCATCTGCGACTGGCTGGAGCAGCACGTGGGCGCAGCCACCGAGCCCCGTCGACCGCGTGGTGGCTGAACCGTGGCGACGATCGCAGCGTGGGCCCGTCCGTCCCGGAGCCCGCGGTGGAGTCGCTAGCGTCCGCCCCCGGATGAGGAGCTGCGCGTGACGACCATCGTGCTCGTCCGGCACGCGACGACACCCGCGACGGGTCACCGGCTCGGCGGTTGGACGCCCGGTGTCCACCTCGACGAGGGGGGTGTCGCCCAAGCCCAGGCCGTCGCCGACCGTCTCGCGTCGTTGCCGATCGCGGCCGTCTACGCCTCGCCGCTCGAACGGACCCAGGAGACCGCCAAGCACGTCGCCAAGGTCCACGGTCTGCGGGTGCGCACGCGCAGGGCCATCGGCGAGGTCGACTACGGGGATTGGACCGATCGCCCACTGAAGGAGCTGCGCCGCGAGAAGCTCTGGAAGGTCATCCAGGCCACACCATCGCGGGTGACGTTCCCGGGTGGTGGATCGATCCGCGGTGCCCAGCAGCGCGCGGTCGATGCCCTCGAGTCGCTCGCGGCCGAGCACGGTGACGACACGATCGTGGTGGTCAGCCACGCCGACGTGATCAAGGCGGTGCTGGCCCACCTGCTCGGGATGCCGCTCGACACCTTCCAACGGCTGCACATCGCCCCCGCCAGCGTCAGCGTCGTGCACCTCGCCGACGGTGCGCCGCCGGTCGTGTCCCGCATCAACGACAGCGGTCCTCTGTCGGCGAGCCGAGGCACCGCCGGGAGACGGCCCACCCGCCGCGCGGACCGCACGACGGGGGGTGCAACCTCGTGATCGACATCGAGCTGACCGAACCGCACCACGTGACCGCCGGTTCCACCGGTGTCCCGGGGGACCGCACGTTCTTCGTGCAGGCCCAGGACGCGACCGAGCTGGTGACGCTCGCGTGCGAGAAGACCCAGGTGGCCGGTCTCGGCGAGCTGCTCGCCCAGCTGCTCACCCGCGTCGAGGATGCTCCGGCCACGGACTGGGACCGTGCCGCGATGGAGCTGCGGCCCCCGATCGACCCCCGGTGGCGGATCGGCGCGATCCAGGTCGGCCTCGATCCCGAGCGCGGCCGCTTCGTCCTGGAGTTCGTCGAGCTCGACCTCGGTGATGATCTCGGTGCGGTCGACGAGGACGCCGACCTGCTCGAGGTGCGCATCTGGGCCGACCAGGATCAGGTCCGCCGGTTGGCTGCCCACTGCGCCGAGGTGGTCGGTGAGGGCCGTCCTCGTTGCAAGCTCTGCGGCCGCCCGACCGATCCCGACGGTGGACACGTGTGCCCATCGACCAACGGGCACGGGAAGCTGTCACGCTGAGGTGAACCTCGATGCGGACGCACCCGACCAGCCACCCTCCGAGGAGGAGTTGGCGAGGCGCATGCGGACGGCGACCTTCGAGGTCATCGGCCGGTTCGCGGACGCATCCAACGCGACGCTGCTGGTCCGCCTGACCGACCGCGATGCGCGCACCCTCGCGGAGCTCGCGGAGGAGCTCGGACGGGACCCGGAGCTCGACGACCTCGACCCGTCCGACCTGGCGGTGCACAAGCCGCGGCGAGGTGAGTCGCCGCTGTGGGACTTCCCGACCGGCACGCTCCACCTGCGGGAAGCCGCCGCCTACGAGGTGTCCGCGGCCCTCGGGTGGGATCTCGTCCCGGTCACCGTCGTGATCGACGCGGGACCGTTCGGAGCGGGGAGCCTGCAGCGGTACGTCCCGCACGACCCGGCGCACCACTACTTCCACCTGCTCGAACGCGGCGACGAAGCGGTGCTCGAGCAGCTCCGCGCCATGGTCGTCCTCGACGCCGTCATCGACAACGCCGACCGCAAGGGTGGGCACGTGCTGCTCGAACGGTCGACCGAGCGCGGTGGTCGCCTCGGCGGCCAGGTCCGGTTGGTGGACCACGGCGTCAGCTTCAACGTCGACCACAAGCTCCGCACGGTCGGCTGGCACTTCGCGGGCGAGCCGGTGCCGCACTGGCTGCGCACCGACGTGGCCACGCTCGCGGATGAGCTGTCGGACGGTGCCCTGCGTGACCGGCTCGGACGGCTGTTGACCGGCGCAGAGCTGGCGGTCCTCGCGGAGCGGGTGGGGGTGGTGGCCGCACGTGAGGTCTTCCCCGAGCCTGGCGGCCGTCACCCCTTCCCGTGGCCGATGCTGTAGCTCCGCCCGGGCTGGGCCTGCGCCGATGGCTCGTCTCCACGGGACCTCGAGCCGACGAGCCACAGGTCGGCGCTCCGCGGACCGACGACCTCGGCGAGCACGGCCGACAGGTCAGCGGCGATCCGGTCCGGCTCGACCTGGTCCCGCAGCTGTCGTGAGAACCGCTCGACGGTCACCTGGGCGTCGTACCGGCTGCGGTGGAAGCGCCGGTCCACGAACCGCTGGACCCGGTCGCGGACGGGGCGGAAGACCGAGGCGAGCAGCAACGTGGTGATGGCAACAACGAGCCGGTTCTCGATGATCGGGGTGGCCGCGACCTGGCCGAGCGCCTGCTGCAGCACCACGACGAACAGCAGGTAGACGCCACCGAGCAGGCCCGTCGCCGCGGCGTAGACGATCGTGCGGTTGAGCAGCCGCTCGATGTCCCACAGCCGGTAACGGAGCAGGCCGGCGAACAGCGCCATCGGGATGAGCGCGAAGGCGGGTTGGAAGTAGCGGTAGAGCGTGACGGGAGCCTCGGGAAGGTGACGTCCGGCGAACGTGGTCGAGGTTCCGGTCACCCCGTGCGTGGCGAGGAAGAGGACGCCGAACACCACCGACGGCAGGAGCGCCCAGAACAGCAGCCGCGCCTGCGCATGCCTGGTCTCGTCGCCCGGCCTGTGGAGCCGGTAGCCCTGCGCGGCGGTCCCCACGACCGGGACCATCACGCCGAAGAACAGCAGGAGCGCCGCGGGTCGTGCCGTGCCCTCGACCCGGATCGACAGGTACACGGCGGCGATCGTGACCCCGAGGTAGAGCCCGGCGATGGCGCTCGGCCGCCACCGTGGGACGGGACGGCCGTCGGGGAAGAGCAGGAGGGCGTAGACGTACGCGAGCCCGGCGATGGTGTGCGCGCCCGCCTGCGCCACGGATCCGGCCGCCGTCAGGGGCAACTGTTCGAACGCGGCCTGCGCGGTGAGGTTGAACACGCCGGCAGCGCCGACGAAGGCGGTCGCGAGCAGGCGAGCACCCCAGTGCCGGGGCCGGAGCCAGAGCAGCAACGCTGCCAGTCCGAGGTGGGTGACGCTGAAGACGGTGTCGACGGTGATCTGCAGCCCGGAGGGGACCCCGTGGGCAGCGTCCGCTGCGCGCAGGGCGATGCGGGCGAGCTCACCCCCGCCGAGGGCCCGCACGTGCATCGCCTCGTGGACGGCGGGGATCGCAGACGCGAGGACCGCGAGCAGCCCCTGGCCCAGGACGAACAGGCCACCGAGCAGGTAGACCGCGAAGAGGACCTAGAACGCCCCGTCCGCGCCAGGCGGTGAGGTCCGTGTTCCGGTGGGTGCGGACACCGTCACTCCGTCACGCGCAACGTCCCGACCATCGGCGGGTGGATCAGGCAGGCGTAGCGGTAGGTCCCCGGACGTGACACGCGGACGGTGTAGTCGAGGTACGGCTCGGCGTAGACCACGCCCGAGGACCAGAACCCGTCGCCGTCCCACGTGCCACCGTCGATGACCATCGGTTCCGGGGGGCCGTCTTCGCCGTCCTCGCCGGCCTCGCCGTCCTCGCCGGCCTCGCCCGGCCCACCAGGCTCCGGCAGCGGTGGCGCACCACCGGCCGGCGCGTACGCCGCCTCGTTGGACTGGACCTGCCCGTCCTCGCTGAACTCGACGATGGGCAGGTACTCGGGCACGTCGAAGCTGATCGAGTGTCCGCCGAACATGCGCCACGTGACCGGTTCGTCCACCCGAGCCTCGATCACCGCGGGCAGGAACTCGTTGACGATGCCGTCGGTGGCTTCCTCGTCCAGCAGCCCCGCGTAGTTCCAGTCGTGGTCCTCTCCCGCGTACGAGTACCGCCCCTGGAGCGCCTCGTTGAAGGTCTGCTCGAACGGTTCGACCACGGCGGTGACCGCCTCGCGCAGCTGCCGAGCGTTCTCCTCACGCGGTGGGATCGGCTGGTCCTCGGGGACCACCTCGACGACCCCGCTCTGGAACGAGCCGTGCACGGCGCAGTAGAAGCCGTAGGTGCCCGGGGCGATGTCCTCGGAGAGGGTGAACTCGAAGGTGTTCCCGCTCGGGCCCTCGTAGGGGATGATCCCGCTGTTGTAGTAGGTCTCGGTGCCCTCGAACGGCGGCAGCTCCTGCTCCTCGCACGGCGCCATGGTGTCCTCGGGTACCTCACCGTCGGTGATGAGACACGGCTGCGCGAGCGCCTGCGGCATGGGCGGCGTGAAGGACGGCGTGGCTGCGTCGTCGCGCTCGTCGTCGGGCACATCAGCGGTGACGTTGGTCGCGGCCGCGTCGGGGTCGTCGGACGGATCCTCGTCCTCCCCCTCCTCCGGCGGGCCGCCGTACCACGACGGCAGCGAGGACTCGGCGGCGAAGTACTCCTCGAGCACCTCGGGTGGGACCTCGTGATCGGGCCGGTCGCCGTACTCCGCGATGAGCGGTCGGGTGATCTCGAGCACCTCGGTCACGGCCGTGCCGAAGGTGACGGTGTGCGGTTCCCCGGTCCAGTGCTGTTCGAAGCTGATGGTGTCGCCCGGGTGCGCCCGCACCTCGTCGGGGAGGAAGAGGATGAACTGTGTCGCGAACTCGTCGTGCTCGTCGTCCACGAGCACGGTCGCGACCGGCTCGGACCCTTCCGAACAGCTGGCGATCAGCAGACCCGCACCGGCGAGCACCAGCGACCCCCGCAACGTGTGCGCGTTCCCCATGCGTCTCGCCTCCCGCACCCTGGGCGTCGCCGCGCTCTCCCCCCGGATGCGCGCGGCTGCGTCCCTCGCTCCGACCAGGAGCAGCCTGATGGACGGCCGTTACGGAGTCGTTACCGTGTGCGTCCTGGCACACCGCGCGGTCGCCTTCCGACGGGGAACGCGCACCCCACACCGATCGAGCTGGACGAGGTCCGGGCTCGCTCCGATCAGCGCAGGTCCGATGGCCACCTACCGCGAGCAGGGCATCGTCCTGCGCACCTACAAGCTCGGCGAGACCGACCGCATCGTCCACCTCTTGACCCAGGGGCGGGGCAAGGTGCGGGCGGTCGCCAAGGGTGTGCGTCGTCCGGGGAGCCGTTTCGGTGGGCGCCTCGAGCCCTACAGCCACGTCGACCTCCAGCTGTACGAGGGCCGCAACCTCGACACCATCAACCAGGTCGAACTCATCGCCCCGCACGCGGCGGTCCGGGCCGATCACGGGCTCTCCGCCGCGGCGGCCGCCATGTGCGAGCTGACCGACCAGATCGCCCAGGAGGGTGAGCGGGACAACGCCCTGTTCCTGCTGCTCCGCGCCGGCCTGCAGACCTTGGAGGCAGGCCCGCTCGAGCCGGCGGTCTTCGTCGACGCGTTCCTGCTCCGGGCCTCGTCGATCGCCGGGTTCCGGTGCTTCGCGGGGGCGTGCGCGATCTGTGGTCGCCCCGGCCCGCACGCGTTCCTGTCGGTCAAGGTCGGTGGCACGCTCTGTCCCGATCACGCGCCGACCGGGACGCGTGCGGTCGGGCCCGAGGTCGTGGCGTTGCTCGACCTGCTGGTGTCGCCGGGGGAGTGGGCCGCGCTGCCGGGTGCGGTCGCCGCTGCGCCGGACGCCCACCGGATCGCTGGGTCCTACGTGCGGGCGTTCGTCGAGCACCACCTGAACCGCCAGCTGCGCAGCTACGGCCTCGTCCCGAGGTGACCCACGGGCCGGCTGGGGGTGCCCGATGGCTACGCTCCGGGCCCCTCCTCGAAGGTGCTGAACGTGCATCCCGTCGACGCCGATCGCGACCTCGTACCCGGCCACGTCGCGATCATCATGGACGGCAACGGTCGGTGGGCGAACCAACGCGGCCTGCCGCGCAACGACGGCCACGAGGCTGGTGAAGCTGCGCTGTTCGACACCGTGGAGGGAGCGATCGAGCTCGGCATCCGCGAGTTGACCGTCTACGCGTTCTCGAGCGAGAACTGGAAGCGTCCCGCGTCCGAGGTGAAGTTCCTGCTGAACTTCAACGAATCGTTGCTGCTGCGGCGCGCCGACGAGCTGCACGAGCGCGGCGTGCGGGTGCGCTTCATCGGCCGCCGCGGTCGCCCCGTGCCGCGGCGTCTGGTCAAGCTCATCGAGTCGACCGAGGCGCTGACGGGCGACGACGAGCGCATGACGCTGCGCATCGCGTTCAACTACGGCGGCCAGCACGAGATCGCGGACGCGGCCAAGGCCGCAGCGGAGGACCTGGCGTCGGGTGAGCTCAAACGCATCGACGCACGCGCGATCGAGGCGCGGCTGTACGACCCGGGGATGTCACCGGTGGACCTGCTGGTGCGCACCTCCGGCGAACAGCGGTTGTCGAACTTCCTGCCGCTCCAGGCGGCGTACGCGGAGCTGGTGTTCACCGACACGCTCTGGCCCGATTTCGACCGGCACGAGCTCGCGCGTTGCGTCGCCACCTACCAAGCCCGGGAGCGACGCTTCGGTCGTGCGGTCGACAAGGTCATCACCATCCGCGGCTGATCGACGTGGTCACGGCCGGGGGAGGGCCAGCCCGAGGCTCGAACCGAGGTCGTCGAGGATGCGGTGCGTCAGCCCCCAGATGACCCGATCCCGGTGGGCGATGCCCGGGAAGGGGACACCGACCCAGCGGCGCCGGACCACGTTGGCCGGGTCGTAGAGCCACGACAACGCGATCCAGTCGGCGGCCGCCACCTCGCTGGGTTGCGGACGGAGCGCCGGCCGGTCGTCGAGCCCGAACACGAACGCCGCCACCATCCCCTTGCTGACACGGCCCCGCTGGTCGGCGAGGCGGCCGATCGGTTCGCCGACGTCCAGCCCGACCTCCTCGGCGGTCTCCCTGGCTGCGGTCGTGGCGAGGTCGGGGTCCGCGGGTTCGCGCTTGCCTCCCGGCAACGCCATCTGGCCCGACCACCGGTCGCCCGGCCGGACGACGCGTTCGATGAAGGCGATGTCGAGACCGGCTGTACCCGGGGCCAGCACCACGGCGACCGCGGCCTGCCAGGGGTGAGCCGGATCGGCGGGAGCCCGGTCGTCGGCACGGGACGCCAGCTGGGCGGCGACCTCATCGAGGGTCACCTCGGCAGCGGGACGCACGTCAGGCTGCGAGGTCGGAGCGTCCGCGGCGGAGCTCGTCGCGCAGACGCGCGAGCCGACGGACGGCATCGTCGGGGCTGACGGGTGCGGCGCCGAGGGCGACCTGTCGGGCGACGATCCGGGGTTCGGCCCGACGCAGCGCGAGCCCGCGACGCAGGAGCGTCAACGGTGGCTTGCGCCCCTCCCGCAGGTCACGGGTCAACCGCCGGCAGAAGGTGAGGTTCGGCCGCAGCGTCAGGCACAGCGCGTCGGCGAGGACACCAGCGTCGCGGCACGCCCCGACCAGCTCGGCGGCGAAGATGCCCTCGGCCACGACGAGCGGCGCGTCGCCCACCTCGATGCGGTGCACACCGGTGGTCCGGCTCGTCGGGATGTCGTAGACGGGGAGCTCGACCGTGCCCGTCCGCGCGAGCTCCACCAACGCGGTGAGCGCGCGATCGGCGTGCCAGGATCGAGGGTCGTCCCAGTCCACCAGCCGAGCACCGCTGTGGCCAGGCAGGTCCCGGTGAGGCAGCGCCGCGTCGTCGCCGTCCCGGTAGAAGTCGTCGAGCGCGATGGTGGGGAGCCCGAGACGCTCTGCCAGCGTGGACTTGCCCGATCCGGAGGGGCCGGCGAGGAGCACGATGCGCGTCCGCACCGTCGGTGCGTCCGGATCATCGGTGCCGGCGTCGGTCGGACGCAGCCGGTGGGGAGAGGTGTCCATCGGCCGGCAGGGTAGTGGTCGTCAGCCGCGCCTCGTCCCGAGCCGCTGCGCCAGCACGTCCTCGAGCGCGGCGACCAGTTCGGGCACATGTTCGGTCGGGA
The DNA here is from genome assembly GCF_040882075.1 of Nitriliruptor sp. NCBI lineage: Bacteria > Bacillati > Actinomycetota > Nitriliruptoria > Nitriliruptorales > Nitriliruptoraceae > Nitriliruptor > Nitriliruptor sp. The sequence continues at coordinate 8,664 of NZ_JBBEBZ010000144.1, read as the reverse complement.
GGGCCGCGGTCGTGATGCGGACGGCGGGCTCCGCGTCGATCCGGAACGGCTCGCCGGCCTGCACGGCCCACCCGCGTGCGGCGAGTCCCTGGACCACCGGGACCTCCTCGGCGACCGGGACCCAGACGTTCAACCCGCTCACGCCGTGGGCCGCGATCTCGCGCTCCGCGAGCGCGTCGATGAGGGCGTCCCGGCGTCGCCCGTAGGTCGCGGCGGCGTGGTCGAGGGTCCCGTCACGGCGGGCACGGTCCCAGGTGTCGGCGGCGAGCTGCTGGATGAGGTGGCTGACCCACCCCGTGCCGAGCCGCTGACGACCGAGCACGCGAGCCACGGTGTCCTCGTCGCCGGTGACCACGGCGACGCGCAGGTCGGGGCCGAGGCCCTTGGCGACGCTCCGCACGGCCACCCAGCGTTCCCGGGACGGATCGCTCAGCGGGTGCAGCGGTGGTCCGGCGACGGCGGCCGCGTGGTCGTCCTCGATGACCAGCACGTCGGGGTGGTCGTCGAGCAACGCACGGAGCGCCCGTGCTCGCTCGGCTGAGATCGCCGCTCCCATCGGGTTCTGGGCCCGCGGCACGACGAGCAGCGCGTGCACGCCACGGTCGAGCGCCGCCGCCAGGCCCTCGGGGGTCGGCCCATCGTCGTCGACGGCGACCGGGACGGGGATCAGCCCCATCGCGCGCGCGAGGTCGATGGACCCGACGTAGCCGGGATCCTCCACCGCGATGCGGTCGCCGACGCGGAGGTGCACCTCGAGCACGCGCTCGATCCCGTCGAGCCCGCCGCTGACGACGGCGAGGTGATCCGTCGGGAGGCCGTCGCCAGCCAGCGCCGTGGCCGCGAGCGCGAGCAGCCGCGGGTGACCCGGCGCTGCGCCGTAGAGCCGCGGGCGTGGATCGAGGTGCTCGATGGCCGGAGCGAGGTCCGGCAGGAGCGCGGGGTCGGGGTTCCCGGAGGCGAGGTCGATCGACCCGGGGGGGATGGGTGGTGCGAGCCGGACGCTCAACGGCGGACGGTGGCCGACCACGGTCCGCGACCGGTCGTGGCTGACGAGCACCCCCCGCTGGCGCAGATCGCGGTACGCGGCCGCCACGGTGGTCGGGGAGACCTCGAGCGTGCGCGCCAACGCGCGGACCGAGGGGACCGGCTCACCCGGCTGGAGGGCCCCGCTGATCACGCCGTGCTCGACCGAGCGGATGATGGACGCCGCGGAGGAGCCACGTATGGCATACTGTCCGGGTTGCTGTGTTGTGTCAGTTCGCATAACTGTACCGTAACAGATATCGAGCCCGAGGGGGAGGTGACCGTGGACCCCGTGACACCGGAGCTGACCCGCGTCCGTCGCGTCCCGGACGACAAGGTGGCCGCCCTCCGCGTGCTGACCGAGCACGTCGTGCCAGGTCGATGGGCCGAGGTGCGGTGGCCCACCCCCTCGGAGCTGCGGGCCACCACGGTCCTGCGTGTGCCGCTCGACACGGCCGTGGCCAAGGTGCGCGACGGCGGCGTGAGCGATGAGCCGAGCGATCTCGACCTGCCGGTCTGGGCCGGCATCGTGCCGCTGCTGACCGCCCTCGGCGACCCGGAACCGGACGCTGCGCTCGATCCGGCGCTCGCCGCGTCGATCCCGACGGTCGCCACCGACGGACGCCGACGACGAGGGGCGCCCGCGATCCGCTGAGACCGCCGCGCCCGCCCCGCCACCTCCGCCCCGCCGGACCACCCGGCGGCGATCCATCCCGGTGCTCGACGCGCCCACCCCACCCCCGAGATCTTCGTGCCGAACGTCCCCACGCCCGTCCGCGCGTTGCCCCGCGCCCCCATCGACCTGGCGCCCCGTCTGTTCGAAGGACCGCGGCGCGGCCCCTCGCGCCCACCCGTCCGGCCGTCACCGCTGCGGTGGGCACTGCAGGTGTCCCGGCAGGTGGCGCAGCGCGGACGCCTGGTGCCACACGGTGGCAAGGTCCCCGCCGCGCTCCTCACCGTCTACGTCGTGTGGGGATCGACGTTCCTGGCCAACGGGATCGCCGTCACCACGATCCCGCCGTTCCTGATGATGGCCGCCCGCTTCTCGCTCGCCGGCGGTGTCCTGTACGTGCTCGCGATCCGTGGCGCCGCCCTGCGACCGACGTTGCGCCAGTGGTGGTCCGCGGTCGTCACCGGCTCCATGCTGCTGGTCGGCGGAACGGGTCTGGTGACCGCCGCGCAGGTCCACCTCGGCTCCGGCACCGCAGCCCTCCTGTGCGCCACCGTCCCGCTGTGGCTGGCGTTCCTGGCCCGGGTGCGGTTCGGTGAGCGGTTGAGCGCCCGCGCCTGGCTCGGCCTCGCGGTGGGGCTCGCGGGTGTCACCGCGCTCGTGGACCCCTCCGGCGGCAAGATCGTCCCCACGCTCGTGGTCCTCGCCGGGTCCTTCTCGTGGGCGGCCGGCACCCTCCACAGCCGGTCGGCGGACGCACCGGACGAACCGTTGCTCGCGTCGTCGATGGAGATGCTCGGCGCTGCCCTCGGGTTCGTCGTGGTCAGCGTGGCGATCGGTGAGCCGGGCCGTTTCGACCTCGCCGCCGTCGACACGAGCTCCCTGGTCGCGCTGGCCTACCTCGTCACCGCCGGGTCGATCGTCGCCTTCACCGCGTACCGGTGGCTGCTGCGGAACGCCTCGACGGTCCTGGTCGGGAGCTACGCCTACGTCAACCCGCTCGTGGCGGTGGGGCTCGGCTGGGCCTTCGCAGGTGAGCTGGTGACGGGTCGAACGCTGCTCGGAGGCGCGATCGTGCTGGCCTCGGTGGTGTTGCTCATCACCGGTCGCCCCGATCAGCCGGTCCCGGCGCAGCCCACCTCGGGTGGCGACGTCTTCGCCGGGGAGCGGCGCTGGCACGACGCGCGCCGCACGGTCGGCCGCCTCCCCGCTGCGGCGCGGCTCTACGTCCGTCCGGGAGCCGCGCCGTACCGACCCGTCCGGCGCGACCTGCCCGACCTGCCCGACGACGTCGGTTGAGCCGTGCGGATCACAGGCCCTTCGGGTGCCAGACGGTCTTGGTCTCGCAGAACGCCACGATCCGGCGTGGACCCCGCGGGACGCCGGTGAAGTCCGGCTCCTCGGGTTCGGCCGGCAGGATGCGCTTGACGTTCTCGGCGGCGGCGACCTCGAGCTCGGTCGCATCGCGGCCGGCCCAGCCGGTCAGGTCGATGGCGTTGACGTCGAGGTGCGACGCGAGGACGGGTGCGAGCTCCTCGGTCCGCCCGGTGAGCAGGTTGATGACCCCGCCGGGGACGTCCGAGGTGGCGAGCACCTCGCCGAGCGTGACGGCCGGCAGGGGACGTTGCTCGCTGGCGACGACGACGACGGTGTTGCCCGACACCACGATGGGTGCGACCACGGCCACGAGCCCGAGCAGCGACGAGGTCTGCGGCGCGAGCGCAGCGACCACGCCGGTGGGCTCGGGGACCGACAGGTCGAAGTAGGGGCCGGCCACGGGGTTGGCGGTGGAGTGCACGGCCTGGAACTTGTCCGACCAGCCCGCGTACCAGACCCACCGGTCGATGGCGGCGTCCACCTGCGCGGTGGCCTTCCGGGCGGTCAGCCCCTCGGCGGCGGCGACCTCGGCGACGAACTGGTCGCGGCGTCCCTCGAGGATCTCGGCCACCCGGTACAGGACCTGGCCACGGTTGTAGGCCGTCGCCGCGGCCCACCCCGGTTGCGCGGCGCGTGCGGCGACCACCGTGTCCCGCACGTCCTTGCGCGACGCTCGCGACGCGTTGGCGAGCAGGCCGCCCTTGGCGTCGACGACCTCGTAGGACCGGCCGGATTCCGAGCGGGGGAACTTCCCACCGACGTAGAGCTTGTAGGTCTTCCTGACCTCGAGTCGCGGACCGCTCATCGGTGGGGTTCCTCCTGGAGGTAGGACACGAGCCCGTGGCGGCCGCCCTCGCGACCGAAGCCGGACTCCTTGTAGCCACCGAACGGGCTGGTGGGGTCGAACCGGTTGAAGGTGTTGGCCCACACCACGCCGGCACGCAGCTGGTCGGCCATCCACAGGATGCGCGACCCCTTCTCGGTCCAGACGCCCGCCGACAGCCCGTACGGGGTGTTGTTCGCCTTGGCCACGGCCTCGTCGGGGGTGCGGAAGGTGAGCACGCTGAGGACCGGCCCGAAGATCTCCTCCTGCGCGATCCGCGAGCTCTGCCCGACCCCGGTGAAGATCGTCGGACGGAACCAGAAGCCGCTGGAGGGCAGCTCGCACTCCGGCGACCACCGCTGCGCCCCCTCGTCCTCGCCGGCTTCGACGAGCGCCTCGATCCGTGCCAGCTGGGCGGCCGAGTTGATGGCGCCGATGTCGGTGTTCTTGTCGAGCGGATCGCCGAGCCGCAGGGTGCCGAGCCGCTGCTGGAGCTTGTCGACCACGAGGTCGTGGACCGACTCCTGCACGAGCAGACGCGAACCGGCGCAGCAGACGTGGCCCTGGTTGAAGAAGATGCCGTCGACGATGCCCTCGATCGCCTGGTCGATCGGCGCGTCGTCGAAGACGATGTTCGCGGCCTTGCCGCCGAGCTCGAGCGTGAGCCGCGTGCCCGTCCCGGCCAGCTGCCGGGCGATGGCCTTGCCGACCGCGGTCGAACCGGTGAAGGCGACCTTGTCGACATCCGTCTGGGCGACGAGCGCCGCGCCGGTGTCGCCAGCACCCGTCACGATGTTGACCACACCCGGGGGCAGGTCGGCCTGCTGGCAGACCTCGGCGAACAACAGCGCCGACAGGGGGGTGGTCTCGGCGGGCTTGAGCACCACGGTGTTCCCGCACGCGAGCGCGGGCGCGATCTTCCAGGCGAGCATGAGCAGCGGGAAGTTCCAGGGGATGACCTGGCCGCACACGCCGAGCGGGCGCGGGTCGGGACCGAGCCCGGCCCAGTCGAGCTTGTCGGCCCAACCGGCGTGGTAGAAGAAGTGCGCCGCAGCGGTCGGCACGTCCACGTCGCGGGTCTCGCGGATCGGCTTGCCGTTGTCGATCGACTCGAGGACGGCGAACTCGCGTGCCCGTTCCTGCAGCAGCCGGGCGATGCGGAACAGGTACTTGCTGCGCTCGGTGCCCGTCAGCTTCGACCACGGGCCGAACGCCTTGCGCGCCGCCTTCACGGCGCGGTCGACGTCGCGTTCGCCGGCCACCGCCACATCGGCGAGGTGCTCCTCGGTCGCTGGCGAGATGGTCGCCATGCTGCCGCCGTCGTCGGGGTCGACGAACTCGCCACCGATGAACAACCCGTAGGTGTCGTGGATGGTGGCCAGATCGCGAGCCTCGGGGGCTGGCGCGTAGTCCCAGGTCGGCGTGATCAGGTCGGGGACCGTCTCGGTGGAGGTCATGTCGGTCTTTCAGTCAGTCGGTCGTCACGCGCTCGGGGCGCAGATCAGTCCAGGGTGACGCGGTCAGCGGACCAGTACTGGCCGGTGCGCTGCTTGGCGCGCTGCATCAGCAGGTCGTTGAGCAGCGACGACGCGCCGAAGCGGAAGCGGTCGGGGTGCAGCCACGCCGGGCCAGCGATCTCGTGCACGAGGACGAGGTACTTGAGGGCGTCCTTGGCCGTCCGGATCCCACCCGCGGACTTCACCCCGCGATGCTCGCCGGTGAGCGCGTGCCAGTCCCGGACGGCCTGCAGCATCACGGCCGTCACCGGGAGGGTCGACGCGGGCGAGACCTTGCCGGTGGAGGTCTTGATCACGTCGCCGCCGGCGGCCAGCGCCAGCCACGACGCCCGACGGACGTTGTCGAGCGTGCGGAGCTCGCCGGTCTCGAGGATGACCTTGAGGTGGACGTCGCGGCCCGCCGCTGCGCCCGCTTCGTCGCAGACCGCCTTGATCGCCACGATCTCGTGGAAGACGCGGCCGTAATCGCCCGACAGGAACGCCCCGCGGTCGATGACCATGTCGATCTCGTCGGCCCCCGCCTCGATGGCGTCCGCGGTGTCCCGGCGCTTGATGTCCAGGCTCGCGCGGCCCGACGGGAACGCGGTGGCGACCGAGGCGACGTGGATGTCGGTGCCGGCGAGGGCGTCGGCGGCCACCGCGACGCGGTCGGGGTAGACGCAGACCGCGGCCACCTGGGGGCAGTCGGGGTCGGACGGATCGGGTCGCCGTGCCTTGGCTGCCAGCGACCGGACCCGGCCCGGCGTGTCGGCACCCTCGAGCGTGGTCAGGTCGACCGCCGAGATGGCCAGGTCGAGCGCCCAGATCTTGGCGTCCTTCTTCAGCGAGCGGGTGCCGAGCTTGGCGACCCGGTGCTCGAGGCCCACCTGGTCCACACCCGGCAGACCCTGCAGGAAGCGCCGCAACGCGGTGGAGGAGGTCGCGATCTCCTCCAGGTCGGTGGGGTCGCCGGGGAGGACGAGGGAACGGGACATCGCTGGGCCGATCGGTGGTGGAACGTGGCCTCGGTGAACGTCCGAGCCTACCCGCGGGCGGTACGTGGCCGCTGCGGTCCCCGAGCCCTCAGCTCCCCGCGTGGGCGGCGCGCTCGACGATCCGGTGGACGAGCGCGAGCTTGTCCAGGACCGTCGGCGGCAGCACGAACGGGTACAGATCCCCGTCCCCGAGGCTGCGGCTGACGGCGTTGAGCGCGAACGACAGGGGCAGCCACGTGGCAGAGATGTCGTCGAAGCTGGTCGGGTCGACCGCGACCGGATCGGCGACGTAGGCGTCGCCGACCGCCTCCTCGGGACCGTCGACGCGGAGCCGGTAGGCGGCTGCCGTCTCCAACGTGGCCCGGATGTGGAGGTAGTGGGCGAAGGTCTCGGCCCAGTCCTCGGCCGGGTGCATCGTGGCGTACTCGCTGACGTGGTCGGTCGCCCAGTCCAGTGGGGGGCCGTCCGCGTAGTGCCGGTCGAGCGCCGCCTGGTAGTCGGCGGTCTCGTCGCCGAACCGGTCGCGGACCTCCGGCAGGTCGTCGTCGTGCACGAGCACCGTGAACAGGTGGTGGCCGATCTCGTGGCGGAAGTGACCGAGGACGGTCCGGTACGGCTCGCGCATCCGGGCCCGGACCTGCTCACGGTGGACGGTGTCGGACTCCGCGAGATCGAGGGTGATGACCCCTCCCGCGTGGCCCGTGGTGACGGGTGTGTGATCGCTGGCGAGCAGGTCGAAGGCCACCCCGGTCCCGGTCGCCTCGTCACGCGGTTCGAGGTCGAGCCCGAGGGAGCGGAGGTTGAACAGCAGCCGGCGCTTGTGGGCCTCGGCTTCGGCGAACGCGGCGAGCGCCGCCGCGTCCCCGTCGGCGGGTCGGGTTCGGGTCAGCCGGCAGCTCGCGCAGAGCTCGCCCGGTGTTGCGGCGAGCCAGTTGCACGCGGCGGTCCTGGACGCCGCGCAGCGACGCTGGCCGTCGTCCGCGACGACCATCCGGAGCGCGTCGGGGTCGAACGCCAGCGGGGCGCCGCACCGCAGACACGCGCTGTTGTGGAAGAAGATGAGCTGGCCGCAGCGCTCGCAGGAGAAGGCGTGCACGTGGGTCCGTCCCGGTCGGACCGCGGACGGTCCCGCGGAGGACGCGACGGTAGGCCACCGTGATGTTGGACGGACTAGCCCATCCGGTCGGCGGCTACCACCCGGACGGGCCATTGTCGCCTCCCCATCGGCGGTTGAAGATGCGGGCGACCGGGACGGGGCACGTCTCGGCTGAGACTGCGTCGACGAGGCGGGTGGCCGTGGAGCTGGTGCTCGAGGTCCTCGACCGCACGTTGACGGCGACCTTCGTCATCGTCGGGCTCTGGGCCCTCCGGACGTGGCGCCGACGTGGCGACGAGCAGAGCAAGTGGCTGGCCGTGACCTTCGGCTCGCTCGCGGCCCTGCTCCTGGTCGGCTTGGCCCTCGAGTTCGAGGACCTGTTCTCGCCCCGCGCCGTCGAGTGGATCGGGCACGGTCAGATGGCCGTGCTCGTGGTCTTCCCCTACCCGCTGCTGCGCTTCCTCGACGCGTTCGAACCCGTCGCCGACCGGTGGAAGCGCGTGGTCGGCGTCACCGTGGCGCTGACGGCGATCGCCGGGACGCTGATCACCTACCCCGAGCCCGAGGATCCCTGGACCCCGGCTTTCACCGCGTTCCTCCTGGCCGTGGTCGGCACGTGGGTGACCGTCCTCCCGGTGGTGGGATGGCGGTTCTGGCGTGCGGGATACCACCAGCCGACCCTCGCCCGCCGCCGGTTGCGGCTGCTCGGCGCCGCCGTCTGGACGCTCAGCCTGGTGCTCGTGCTCATGGCCGCCAGCTCCGCGGCCGAGGACGAGCTCACCTTCGCGGTCCTGGTGTTCGGCGTCGTCGCGGCGCTGCTGCTCCTGGTCGGGTTCCTCCCGCCGCGCTGGTTGCGGCAGCTGTGGCGCCGCCCCGAGGAGCAGGCGCTGCACGCGGCGGCCCTGGAGCTGCTCGCCGCGCGGGACGCCGGGGACGTCGCGCGGGTCCTCGTCCCGCACCTGCGCCTGGTCGTCGCGGCCCGAGGTATCGCGCTGGAGCACCGGGGTGAGCTCGTCGGTTCCGACGGCGTGACCGCCCCGATGCTCGGCGCGCCGGATGGCCAGGGCCCCGACGCGCTCCAGCAGCCGCTCTCGAACGGGCGGATCCTGGTCTGGACCGACCGGTACACCCCGTTCTTCGGCGCCGAGGAGCTGCAGCTGCTCGAGCGGACCGGGTTGCTGGCC
>NZ_JBBEBZ010000143.1:0-2645 GCF_040882075.1 Nitriliruptor sp. | reverse complement strand
TCGACACGCGGACGGATCCGCTCCCAGGGGGTCATCAGGTTCGACAGCGAGATGTAGGCGTGATCGTGACCGAACGGCGCACCGAGCAGGGCGCTAGCGGCGAGCGCCGCCGTCACCCCCGGGACCACGACCACGTCGAGGTCGTCGCCGGCGCGCTCCAGCGTCGGCGAGGCCATCGCGTAGATCCCGACGTCGCCCGAGCCGACCAGCGCGACAGCGCGTCCGCTCCGTGCGAGCTCCAGCGCACGATCGGCGCGGACGACCTCCTCGCCGAGATCGAAGCGTTCCAGCTCGACGCCACGGGAGGTGAAGCGTGCGGCCTGGTCGACGTAGGGTCCGTAGCCGATCACGACCTCAGCGGCGGCGAGTTCGTCACGCGCACGGGGCACGACGAGGTCGTCGGCGCCGGGGCCGAGCGACACCAGTGCGAGCCGGCCCCGCGCGGGCCGTCGTGCGATCGCGACGGTCGTCATGGCCGAGCGTCGCTTCGTCACGACCAGCTGGCCGCCGAGGTGGAGCGCGGCGGCCTCGGCGACCGACGGGGTGCCCACCGCGTCGCGCACGACCTCCGAGGGGTTGGGTACCTCGATCTCGCGGAGCTGCTGCGCAGGCAGACAGACCACCGGCCAGCCGCGCTCGGCGGCGGCGTCGTGGATGCCTGCCTCGTCGGCCTTGGCGTCCACGGTCGCCACGGTGTGGACGGCCAGTGCCGACAACCCGGCGTCCGCCAGCGCGGCGTCGACCAGCTCTCCGACCTCGGTCGCGGTGACCCCTCGGGACGAGCCGATGCCGATCACGAGGGATGGCGGTCGGTACAGCACGGTGGGAGCGGCGGCTCGGCCGTCCTGAGTCAACGCCACGGTGCGGTCGGTGACCCGCAGCAACGGGGCGTCCGGGTCGTCGGTGAGCGGTGCGGGGAGCGGTCCGAGCGGCCATGGTGCATCACGTTCGAGCCGCACCGCGCCCCCGTCGAGCACGTGCCCGCCGACCGCCGCCAACGCACCCTCGGCGCGGATGCCGAACCGCGATCCGAGCGCACCCAGGGCGGGTATCCCGGCGAGCTCGGAGGCGGTGGTGACCACCGGTGTGGCGCCGAGGTGGCTGGCGACCCGCGTGGCGAGAGCGTTGGCACCACCTTCGTGGCCGCCGGCGAGCGCCACCGCGAACGTGCCGTGGTCATCGACCGCGACCACACCGGGATCCGTGTGCTTGTCGGCGAGGTGCGGTGCGATCAGCCGGACCGCGGCACCGGTGGCCATGACGAGCACCAGCCCGTCGGTCTCGCTCCACGCGGCGGCGATCGCCTCGGTGGGCCGCCCGTCGGCGAGGTCCGCCCCCAGATGCTCCGCCAACGCCGCTGCGAGCCGCCGGCCGGTGGCGCTCGCCGCGACGACGACGGTGCGGCCGGCGTCGGGCGTGCGCGGTGGGCTGTGGGGTTCGGGGGTCACGGGCGCTCCGCCAGGACGAGGACGATGGGGTTCTGCGGGGCGAGTCGGTGGCCGTCGCCGAGCGGGACGAGGTCGTGGACCTCAACGACCTGCGCGGACGTCTGCCACCCGGCGCCGCGCAGCTGCGCGAGCGTCGGTGCGAGACGTTCGATCGTGGCGAGAGCGACGACCAGCCGGTCCCGGCAACGGACCGTCAGGATCTCGAGCATCGCCGGCAGCGATGCGCCACCGCCGCCGACGAACACCGCATCGGGGTCGGGCAACCCGTCGAACGCGGCCGGTCCCTCCCCCAACACGAGCCCAAGACCGACCCCGTGCGTGACCGCGTTGGCCCGGGTGCGGTCCAGCTGCTCGGCGTCGCGATCGATGGCCACCACGCCGGCGCCGAGTCCGGCGGCCTCGACCGCGACGCTGCCGGAACCGCACCCGACGTCCCACAGCAGCCGGCCCGGTCCGGGTCCGAGATGTGCGAGCGTGAGCGCGCGGACGGCCGGTTTGCTGCACTGGCCGTCGCGGTGCTCGTAGTCGGCGACCGGGCGAGCCCACGGGCGTGCGACAGAGGTATGACCGACGACCGAGCGAGGCGCTGTGCCCGTGCGCGCCGGATCGAGCAGCAGCAGAACGTTGGGTTCGGCGACCTCTAGCGTGGCCGCACCCGCAAGATCGGTGTCATGGATCACCTGATCGTCATGGCCGAGCCGCACCGCCACCACGACCCGACGGGGTGCGCAACCGGCCGCCAGCAGGGCGCCGGCGATCGCTGCGGGCGTGGCGGACGGTGCCGTCATCACCGCCACCTTGGCATGGGTGAGTGCCGCCGCGATCGCGGCACGGGAATCTCGGCCGTGGGCCGAGACGATCACCGCGTCGTCCCACGGCAGGCCGATGGAGGCGAACGCGCCGGCGACCGATGACGGTGCGGGGTGGATCTCCAGCGCGACATCGACGAACCTCGCCGTGAGCGCTCGGACGATCCCGAACCAGCCCGGGTCACCCGAACCGATCACGCACACGGTGCCGTCGATCGCATCGATCGCATCGAGGGCCCCTTCGAGGTCGCCGGGGATGCGCATGGTCGGGATGCCGTCGGGGGCATGGACCTCCAGATGGCGGGCTCCGGCGACCAGCAGGCGGGTGTCGTGGGGGACCACGCCGGCCAGTGCGCCGTCTGGCCCGACCCCGAGTACCACGATGCGC
>NZ_JBBEBZ010000142.1:0-2670 GCF_040882075.1 Nitriliruptor sp. | reverse complement strand
CGGCGATGATCAGGGTGCGCTCGAACTGGCCCATGTTCTGCTTGTTGATGCGGAAGTAGGCCTGGAGCGGGATGTCGACCTCGACACCCTCGGGAATCCAGATGAACGAGCCACCGGACCACACCGCGGTGTTCAGCGCCGCGAACTTGTTGTCGTTCGGCGGGATGATGGTCGCGAAGTGCTTGCGGAACAGCTCCTCGTGTTCGACCAACGCGGTGTCGGTGTCGAGGAAGATGACCCCCTCCTGCTCGAGGTCCTCGCGCACCTTGTGGTAGAGCACCGTCGACTCGTACTGGGCGGCGACGCCGGCGACGAGGCGCTCGCGCTCGGCCTGCGGGATGCCGAGCTTCTCGTAGGTCTCGAGGATCTCCGGCGGGAGCTCGTCCCAGCTGTTGGCCTGCTTCTCGGACGCCTCGACGTAGTAGTAGATGTTCTCGAAGTCGATGCCGGACAGGTCCGAACCCCAGTTGGGCATCGGGCGCCGGCGGTAGGCGTCGTAGGCGCGCAGCCGCAGGTCACGCATCCAGGTCGGCTCGTCCTTGCGGTCGCTGATGGCCTCGACGGCCTCACGCGTCAAACCCCGTTCGGAGGTGAAGGCGTAGTCGTCGGAGGTGTCGGACCAACCGAACTTGTACTCACCGAGGTCGTCGGCGAGGGCCGCCTGGTTCTGGCGGGCCTCGCTCGGGGCGTCGGTCGGCTTCGGGGTGGGGAGCCCGATCTCGGTCTGGCTCACAGCGCATCCTCTCGGGGGCGGATCATGGTGGTGTCGTGGTCACGTGGGGTGTGGTGCGGTTCGCTTCCCACCACCGGCAGCAGCCCGCCGGAGGTGGACAGATCGTCGGGGACGACGGGTGGGCCGTCGTCCGGCGCCGCGCCGGACGCGGGCTTGGCGGTCACGCAGCACACGCAGGCGGAGTCGCCGCGGGTGAGGGTGGAACGGCGGCGTAGCTGCACGTGGTCGCCGAGGATCGCCGAGAAGGTCGCGGCCTCGAAGGCGCAGATCTCGGGGTGGTCACGGGCGATCGACTCGATAGCGCAGTGGTCCTGGGTGAGGGTGAAGCGCGCGCCGTCGGCGTCGATCGACGCCGAGAACCCGGCGGCGGACAGCGCCTGGGCGAGCTGGTCGAGACGGTCCGAGAGATCGTCGGCGGTGACCGCTCCCCCGAGCTCGGCGACCTGGCGCTCGAGCCGCCAGCGCAGGAAGGCGCGCACACCGTCGCGACCCTGGGTCTGGCCGAGGAAGTCGAGCGCCTCGGCGGCGAGCTGATCGTAGGCGGCGGGGAACAGCCGGCTGGCGTCGGTGGTCAGCTGGTAGCGCGCGGCGGGGCGACCCCGCCCCTGGTTCACCGTCCGCGCGTCGACGAGACCCTCGTCCTCGAGGAGACCCAGGTGACGCCGGGTCGCGACCTCAGAGATGTCGAGGTGGGCGGCGAGCTCGGCGACCGACGCGTCCCCCTCGCGGCGCAGGTGGTTGACGATCGCGGCACGCGACTCTCCGAGCAGCGACACCAGCGAACGCGCAGCGGCGCTCGGCACGCTGGCCGCGGTGTCGGTCGTGCTCGTGGACACGTGGAACCTCTCCGAGGTCGGTCGTGGTGGTCGCAACGGGCGTGGCGAGCCAGGCGTGGGGGGAACGCGGCGGGAGCTCGGTCACTTCCTCAACCGCCGTGTTGCGATAGTACGGAGCGGTCCCCGCACCCCGCAAGGAAGGCCGCCCTCACCTACCGCCATCGGTGGCGTGTCCGCGTCCAAGGGGTCCCGATCCACGTCTGCAACGAGGCGGTCCACCGCACGCTTCGCAGACCCTGAGGCCGCGATCGTGCACGCCGTGATCGCCACCGCTCGGCTCCCTGAGGCTGCGGGTTCAGGCAGCGAGGCCGAGGTTGGTGCCGGTGGCCAGGCGCAGTTCTTGGTGGAGGATGGCAACGGCGGTGTCGAGATCGAGGTCATGGGGTCCGTCGCGGTGGATGGGGCGGAGCGGTCGTCCGTGGTCGGGGTCGAACCACCAGTCGGCGGCGGCGGCGTGGAGCGGTCTGGCGGCAGGGAGCGGTGTCCCGTGGGGTGGTGCGAACCGGAACGTGCCCGCGGCGGCGGGGTGGACCTGCCAGGCGTGGTCGTGCACGAAGCGGTGGTGGAAGCTGCACACGGTCACCAGGTTGGCCAGATCGGTCGGGCCGTCCTGGGACCACAACCGGACGTGGTGGGCGTGCAGGTGACGGGTCGCGCCACAGCCGGGGAACCGGCACGAACGGTCTCGCAGGAGCAACGCACGTCGCTGGGACGCGGACGGATCGCGGCTGCGACGTCCAAGATCGAGCGGTGTCCCGTCGTCGCCGGTGACCGCCATGATCGTGGAGGCTTGGCACGCGATCCGGCGCAGCGCCCGGGCCGACATCGACCGGAGCTGTCCGCGCGGGTCGGCAACGGCCACCTGCCGGTCCGGCCCGGTGACCTCGCCGTTGTTGTCGCTGTCCGTGCTGCTATCGGCCACGCTGTCTGTGAGTGCCGAAGCGGTGGTCTGCAGCACCAGGGTGTGGCGGTCCAGCCCGGTGGTGTCGGCCCCGCCAGCAGCGACGGCGGCCGCGACCGCGTGCACGACCGCGTCCGCGAGCCGTGCCCTGACCGTGCGCTGGTGGTGCCACACCGGCCCGTCGCCTTCCTCCGCGGAAG
>NZ_JBBEBZ010000141.1:4451-17939 GCF_040882075.1 Nitriliruptor sp. | reverse complement strand
GGAAGCGCTCCCGGCGGCCTTCGTGTTCGGGTGCGTGCACCGAGGTGACGTCGACGAGGTCTCACCGGTGCACGCTCCGGGTCGGGACGGTGAGTGCGTGCAGCGGGGTGACGTCCTGGCCGTCGTTCGGGTGCACGATCGCCGGGCGTGGCCACGTGGGTTCTTCCGCGGAAGAAGCGTCGGTCCCGTTCTGGCGGTGATCGTGAAGCGAGATGGGGGTGTCACCCGGGGTTGTCGCTTCACAACCACGCAAGGAGCCGTGCTGAGGCGGAGACGGGACCGGCCGCGCGGCCCGCGTCCGGCTCAGCTGGAGGCTCTACGCTCCGCGGCCGTGATCGCCATCCAACACGGGTCGGTCGGACCCGACGTCGAGGACGTCCAGCGTCGCCTGTCGGCGGTGGGCTTCAGCTGCGACCCCGACGACGCCGGACGTTTCGACGATGGCACCGTCGCGGCGGTCCGAGCCTTCCAGCAGCAGCGTGGCCTGCAGGCCGACGGGATCGTCGGTCCGGACACGTGGCGGTCGCTCGTGGCCGCTGGCTACCGCCTCGGTAACCGGATGCTCTACGTCACCCGACCGGCGCTCATCGGCGACGACGTCCGTGACCTGCAGCGGCGCCTCAACCGGCTCGGGTTCGACGCCGGGTACGACGACGGCATCTTCGGGACCCAGACCTTCGACGCGGTCCGCGAGTTCCAGCTCAACGTCGGCATCGAGGTGGACGGCATCGCCGGTCCGGGGTCGGTCGACCTGCTCCAGCGGCTGCACCGGACCCACCAATCGGCGCCGGTGTACGCCGTCCGGGAGCGAGAACAGCTCCGTCGCCCGGCCCGGCGGTCCTCGATCGCGGGCGCCAGGATCATGATCGACGCCGGCCACAGCCCCGAGCTACCCGGCCTCACCGCACCGGACGGGACGCCGGAGCACGAGGTGACCTGGGCGCTCGCGTCGATGCTCGAAGGGCGGCTGTCCGCGCTCGGCGCCCACGTCGTGCTGGCTCGCGGTCCGGCGACCTCGCCGACGCCGTCGGACCGGGCTCAGCTCGCCAACGCCGAGGACGTCGAGGCGATCGTGTCGCTGCACGCCAACGGTGTCGACTCGCGGTCCGCGCGAGGCGCCGCCGCGTACTACTTCGGGACCGAGGGGTACGTGTCCGAGCACGGCCGGCTGTTCGCGCAGCTCGCCGTCGACAGCATCTGCGCGGCGACGGACACCCCGAACTGCCGCACGCACCCCTCGACCACCTCGCTGCTCCGCGAGTCTCGAGCCGCAGCGGTGCTCGTCGAACCCGGCTTCCTCACCCACCCGGAGGAGGGCCGGAGGCTCCTCGAGCCGAGCTACCAGATGCTCATCGCTTCGGCGCTCGTCGACGCCCTGCAGCGCTTCCTCGTCGGCGAGGGCCTGACCGCAGCGTGACGCGCTCGGCCAACGCGCTTCGCACCACCTCGTCGGTCAGGCCGACCTGCACACCGGCGTCCTCCGGGGTCGCCGGGGTGCCGACGACCGGACCGTCACCTGGTCCACCCCCGCCATCGAGGTCACCCGAACCCGGCTCGTCGGCGGGGGCCATCGGCCGACCTGCGACCCGGGTGTCGGGGACCACGAGGTGGCGCGCCGCGAGGAACACCACCAGCGTGCCGAGGCCGACGCTGCCGGCACCAGCCCACAGCGCCAACGACGGCGACCCTGCCTCGACGAGCTGACCGGCAAGAGCGGCACCGCCAGCGACGCCGACGACCACCGACGACTGCGTCCAGGACTGCGCCTCGGTCTGGGTACCGGGCAGCGACAGGTCGTCGATGAGCTGGAAGGCCACGATGGTGGTCGGTCCGAGGAAGAGCCCGCCGAGGAAGAGCCCAACCGCGAAGGTGCCGAGCGCCGGCAGGGCGAGCGGCACGAGTGCGAGCGACAGCCCGAGGACCACGATCACCACGCGCAGCCGGTCCCGGAGCGTCCCGGGCCACATCCGGCCGCCGTAGATCAGCCCGCCGACGAGGCTGCCGCCGGCGATCGCGGCCACGAGCGAGCCCGCCGCCTCCGGACGGCCGGCGAACTCGGCGACCGCCGGCAACACCACGTCGATGGCACCGAAGACGACCGCCACGAACCCGAGCGCGATGACCATCACCCGCACGCCGGGAGCCCGTAGTGCCCCACCGCGTCCGGTCGCGGCCACGTCGCGCCGGGCCGTCCCACGGGACGCCCGGGTCCCGGCGAACGCCAGGGCACCGACCAGCGCGAAGACACCCGCCATCACGACCGCGTAACGCCCACCGAAGCGCGCAGCGACCGCCGTGGCCGCCATCGGCCCGCCGATGAACCCGAGCTCCACGGCGATCGACGACACCGCGAAGGCGGTCTCGCGCAGCGGCCCGGTCGGGAACAGCCGGGACAGCACGACCCGGGCGCACGCGGTCGTCGGGGGGTAGACCGTCCCGGTCAGCACGGCCGTCAGCACGAGCGCCCAGACCGGTGCCCGCATCCCGAGCAGCAGGGCCATCACCCCGGTGCCGAGCGCGTACCCGACCGCGTCGGGGACGAGCACGACGCCCTGCCCGAACCGGTCGACCAGCTTGCCCTGGAACGGTGACCCGAGCCCCACGCCGATCTGGTGCGCGCCGGTGACGAGCCCGGCGATCGCGTACGAGTACCCGGCGTCGCGGCTGGCGAGCACGAGCGCCAGCGCGATCATCCCCGGCGTCAGACGCGAGAACGTCGAGGTGATGACCGGCCAGCGGGCATCAGGTGAGGCGAGCAGATCGAGGTAGCTGCGCACGAGCGGGTCCGTCGCGGGCGACCGGCACCGGGGGCCGGGGCGACGCCGGCGACCGGTGGGACGTGCGGGGTCCAGCCACCAGCGACCGAGCGGTCCGAGCAGCTGTCTCGACGTCGAGAGACAGGGGCAGCCTACCGCTCGTCGGGCGTGGTGCCGTCCGGGAGCGGCACGCTGCGGTGCGGATCGGTCCGGTTCGGTTCGGGCACGCCGTTCGGGATCCGGCCACCTTCGCGTACCGGCTGCGGCAGGCGGCGAGGCAGGGCGCCGAGCATCTCCTCGAGGGCGTGCTCGAGCGACTCGGCCCAGCGGACGGTGCGCTTGGTGTCCAGCCGCAGCAGCGGTGTCCGCGGGTGTTCGCGGTGGACCTCGAAACCCTCGTGGAGCAGCCACGTGGCCGGCAGGACGCAGCCGCGTTCGAGCCAGCGACGGTCGCCGTAGGCCTCGACCGCCGGTGCACCCGCCCGGATGGCGTCCTTGAGCGCAGCCTGGACGAGCAGCCGCCCGATCCCGCGTTCACGCCAGTGCGGGGCGATGGAGATCGTGGCGAGCAGCAGCGCGTCGCTGGAGGCCTGCGGGCAGGGTGGACGCCGCCGCGCGAAGGCCGTGGCGGGGCCGAACAGCGCGTACCCGGCCACCTCGCCGTCGATCCGCACCAGCCGACCCGGCGGGTGGCCGTCCTGGACCAGTGCCGACACCCACGCCTGCTTGCGGACCTGCGGCTGGGTCGGCGCCGGCTCGCTCCCGGCGACACCGACCGCGACCGACGAGATGACCCGCGGCGAGGGGGTGGCGGCACCGAGCTCCCACACCAGACAGGACGCGCACGGACCGGGCAACTCGTCGACCGAGTCCCCGGTCAGCGGTTCCAGCCGGCGCGACACGGTCAGCGCTCCGGGAGGGTGTGCTCACCCTTGTGGTCGCGCGGGCTGACCGCGGCCACGAGCGCGCCGGCGGCGACCCCGAGCGCGATGCCGACGACGGCTCGCCGCCACCCGCCGGCCGCGACGCGACGTGCGGGGTCGGAGACCGGCTCGATCACGTGCTCGACCTGCTCCACGTGGCCCTCCGCGTGTCCGAGCGCCGTTCCCGTACGCTCGTGCTCGATGCTACCGGTGGGGACCCTCGTGCCGAGGGACAGCCGCCGGTCTGACGACCAACAGGACCAGGCAGCCCGTGCGGCTCGACACCGATCCCTACCTCGAGCGCTACGCCGCTCGGGTCCGTGGGATGTCCGCGTCGGCGATCCGCGCGCTGTTCGCGGTCGCCTCGCGGCCCGAGATCGTGTCCTTCGCCGGCGGCAACCCGGCCATCGAGGCGCTCGACTTCGGCGCCGTCGAGGAGGTGGTCAGCCGCGTCATCCGTGACAGCGGCCGCACCGCCCTGCAGTACGGCATCGGACAGGGGCGGCCCGAGCTGCGCGAGCACCTCGTGGCCGTCATGGCGCAGGAGGGCCTCACGGCTCACGCCGACGAGCTGGTGGTCACCGTCGGGGGTCAGCAGGCGCTCGAGCTGGTCGCCAGCTGCTTCGTCGACCCGGGTGACGTGGTGATCGCCGAGGGGCCGACGTACGTCGGCGGTATCGGCGCGCTGACCTCCTGCCAGGCCGACGTCCGCCACGTGCCGCTCGACGAGCACGGCATGCAGGTGGATCTGCTCGAGGAACTGCTGGCACAGCTCCAGCGGGAGGGCAGGCGGGCCAAGTACGTCTACGTCATCCCCAACCACCAGAACCCGGGTGGGGTGTCGCTGTCGATCGAGCGGCGCCAGCGGCTGGCCGAGCTCGCCGACAGCCATGACCTGATGATCCTCGAGGACAACCCCTACGGGCTGCTCGACTTCGCCGGCAAGACCTTCCCCTCGATCCGCGAGCTGGTGCCCGAGCGGACCATCTACGTCGGCACCGTCTCCAAGACCTTCGCCCCCGGCGTGCGGACCGGCTGGATCGCCGCACCCGCCCCGGTGCGCGACAAGCTCGTGCTGCTGCGCGAGGCTGCGGACCTGTGCCCTTCGTCGCTGACCCAGATGGTCGTCGAGGAGTGGTTCGCGAGCCAGCCGTGGCGCGAACAGATCGACGCGTTCCGCGACCTCTACCGGGTCAAGGCCGACGCGATGCTCGGTGCGCTCGAGACCGAGATGCCCGAGGGCGTCAGCTGGACCCGACCGAGCGGCGCGTTCTACGTGTGGATGACCGTCCCGGCCGGCATCGACACCGACGACCTCGCGGCCAAGGCCATCGCCAACCGGGTCGCGTTCGTCCCCGGACGCGGGTTCTACGCCGACGGCACCGGCGGCGACCAGCTCCGGCTGTGCTACAGCCAGCCCTCCCCCGATCGGATCCGCGAGGGCGTGTCGCGACTCGGTGAACTGCTCCACGACGAGCTCGAGCTCGTGCACGCCGTCTACGGTGCCGACGGTGCCCCGCCGCTGCGTCGGCGGCCCACCGATCCCCCCGCTCCACGAGGTCAGGAACCCAGGTGACGAGCTCGGTCGCCGTCCTCTCGGGCGGCCTGTCCTTCGAACGCGAGGTGAGCCTGCGTTCCGGCGGTCGCGTCGCCGACGCGCTCAGCGATCGCGGGCACCGGGTCACCCGGCTCGACGTCGACGAGCACCTCGTCCCGAACCTCGAGCAGGGCGGCTTCGACGTCGTCTTCCTCGCCCTGCACGGGTCCGCCGGCGAGGACGGCACCATCCAGTCGCTGCTCGAGCTGACGGGTCTGCCCTACACCGGCCCGGACGTCCTCGCCTCGTCGCTGGCCTGGAACAAGCCGATCGCGCAGGGCCTGTACGCCCGCGCCGGGTTGACCGTCCCCGACCGGGTGACCCTCTCCCAGCAGGCGTTCCGCGAGATGGGCGCCGTCGCCGTGGTCGACCGCGTGGCCGCTGCGCTCGGCACCCCGCTGGTCGTCAAGCCAGCGACCGGCGGATCCTCGCTCGGCCTCTCCATCGTCGAGGACGCCGCGCGGTTGCCGCAGGCCATCGTGGGCGCCTTCTCGTATGCGGATGCGGTGCTGATCGAATCGTTCGTCGCCGGCACCGAGGTGGCGGTGACCGTCCTCGACGGTCGCGCGCTGCCGGCGGTCGAGATCCACCCGAAGGAGGGACGCTACGACTTCGCGGCGCGCTACACCGCCGGGGCGACCGAGTTCCACGCTCCCGCCCGGCTGGATGGCGCCGTTGCGGCCCGCTGCGCCGAGGTAGCGGTCGCCGCCGAGCACGCGATCGGCGGGCGCAACATCTGCCGGGCGGATCTGATCGTGGACGCGAGCGGGGAGCCGCACGTGCTCGAGCTCGACACCTCGCCGGGGTTGACCGAGACCTCGCTCGTGCCGCTCGCGGCGCAAGCTGATGGACTCGGGTTCGCCGACCTGTGTGAGACGCTGGTCGAGCTCGCCCTGGGCAACGCCGGTGGGGGACGCGCGTGAGCGATCCCGGCCCCTCGCCCGAGACCAGGGAGGTCCCGCTCACCGACCTGGACGCACCGCCGGACCCCTTCGACGAGCTGGAGGACGCGGTCGCGGCGGGCGGCACGCCCGATCCGGACGGGACCGCCCCCCGCGTCGTGGTGTTCGACGTCGGCGAGGTGCTGATCGACGAGACCCGAGTGTGGTCGTGCTGGGCCGAGCTGCTCGGGGTCACGCCGCTGACCTTCGCCGCGGTCCTCGGTGCCGCCATCGTGCAGGGTCAGGACCACGAGGTGGTCTTCCCGGCGATCGCGCCCAACGTCGACTGGCACGACTTCGAGGACGAGCACGAGCGCCGCTACGGCGGCTTCCGCGAGGAGGACCTGCACGCCGACGTGCGCCCGTGCCTCGACGAACTGCGCGCGCTCGGCTTCCGCGTGGTGATCGCGGGCAACCAGCCGGTGCGCCGCAGCGCCCAGCTGACCGCGCTCGACCTGCCGTGCGACGATCTGGTGACCTCCGAGGAACTCGGGGCCGAGAAGCCCGATACCGACTTCTTCGTCCGGCTGCTGCGGCGCTGCGACCTCACCGACCCGGCCGAGGTGCTCTACATCGGCGACCGGGTCGACAACGACATCGTCCCGGCCCACGACGCGGGGCTTCGGACCTGCTGGCTGACGCGCGGCCCCTGGGGGCACCTGCAGGACCTCCCCGACGACGTCGAACCCGACATCGTGCTCGAGGGTCTCGGTGAGCTGCCGCTGCTGCTGTCGAGCTGGCGGGACGACTGAGACCGGAAGGCCCGGACGCAGCCGCGTCCGGGTGGTGAACCACACGTGTGTGGTTCCACGTGGAACGGAGCGACGGTGGCGGACGCGGGCAAGCGCGCGGCGGGGGTGGCAGCGGCCGACCTGGTCGAGGCCGGCATGGTGCTCGGTCTCGGCACGGGGTCGACGGTCACCCACTTCCTCGACGCGCTCGCAGCACGGGGGCTCGAGGGCGTGCGGGGGGTGCCGACCTCCCAAGCCACGGCGGAACGGTGCCGTGAGCTCGGTATCGAACTGGTCGACCCGCAGGACGCGGTCCGGCTCGATCTGGCGGTCGACGGCGCCGACGAGTTGACCCGGGACCTGACCCTGACCAAGGGGGGCGGCGGGGCGCTGCTGCGCGAGAAGGTCATCGCGTCCCTCGCGGACCGGTTCGTGGTCATCGCGACCCCCGACAAGGTCGTCGAGCGGCTCGGGGACAGCTTCCCGATCCCGGTGGAGGTCGTCCCGTTCGCGCTCGGGCCGGTCCGCCGGAGCATCGAGGATCTCGGCTTCGAGACGAGCGTCCGAGGCGACGGGGACTACCGCACCGACAACGGCAACGCCATCCTCGACTGCCGCGCGGTCGGTGGGCTGTCGGACCCGGCGGTGAGCGAGGTCACGATCGCCCTGCTGCCAGGGGTCGCCGAAACCGGCCTGTTCGTCGAGCTGGCCACCGAGGCGTTGCTCGGTCGCGAGGACGGTCAGGTCGAGCGCCTCGGACCACCTACCGGCTGATCCGGCGAGCCCCGCGCCTGGCCCGGACGGTTGGTGCGCACGTCGTGGCTCGCGGTGGGATCGCGTCGCAGGATCAGCGAGGAGGCGGCAGGTCGGTGAGGGCAGCACCGTCGTCGGGGCAGACGAGGGCCGTGGACGGCAGCACCCGGTGGCAGGTCGGGCAGAACCGGGCCTCGCGGTCCTCGACCAGCGCGGCGGTGTCCTCCTCGACCGCCTCGGTGTCGACGGATCGGCTGCGGATGTTCGGCCCCGGGACGACGACGGGGTCAGCGAACTCCTCGTGGTGTGGCACCACCGCTCCTTCGTCGTCGGATCGAGCGGGCCGACACCGCTCGCGGGTGTCAGTCGGGCCGGGTGAGAGCCTCGAGTTCGTCCTCGTCGAGGTCATCGAGGTCATCGTCGAGGTCATCGAGGTCATCGTCATCGGCCGACACCGGTGCCGAGGCGGTCGTCCCGACGTCCTCCTGGGGCTCTCGATCCGTCCACGACACCGGTTCCGGCAGGTCCGGGGCCGTGGCTGGCTCGCTCGACCCGGCGGTCGCCGCGGCTGGCTCCTCGAGGCCTCGCGCGATGACACCGACGATCCGTTCGAGGTCGTCGACGGACTGGAACTCGACCTGGAGCTTGCCTCGGCGCGAGCCCATCGAGATGCGGACCCGGGCACGCAACGCGTCGGAGAGGTCGTCCTGCAGCTCGACGAGCCCCGGTGCCGTCAGCCGGCCGGCCTTGCCGCTGTCGCGGACCCGGGCGGGATCGGCGGGCTCGAGGAGGGTGAGGCGGACCAGTTCCTCGAGGGCACGGACCGACATGCCCTCGGCGACCACGCGGGTCGCGAACTTGTCCATGGTGTCTGGGTCGTCGCTGAGGGCCAGGAGCGCCTTGGCGTGACCCGCCGACAGCACCCCAGCGGCGACCCGGCGCTGCACACCCTGTGGCAGGTGGAGCAGGCGGAGCGCGTTCGAGATGGACGGGCGAGACTTGCCGAGGGCCTGGGCGAGCTCGTCCTGGGTGAAGTCGAAGTCCTCGAGCAGCTGTTGGTAGGCCGCGGCTTCCTCGAGGGCATTGAGCTGCACGCGGTGGATGTTCTCCACCAGCGCTTCCTTGAGGAGCGCGGAATCCTCGGTGTGGCGGATCACGGCCGGGATGCGTTCGAGCCCCGCGCGCTTGGAGGCGCGCAGACGCCGCTCGCCCGCGACCAGCTCGTAGGTGTCCTCGCCCGTCGGGCGCACGACGATGGGCTGCAGCAGCCCGAGATCGCGGATCGAGGCGGCGAGCCCCTCGAGCTCCTCGTCGTCGAACACCTCCCGCGGCTGCTGCGGGTTCGGCTCGATCGCATCGACCGGGATCTCAGCGAGGCTGGCACGGTTCGCGCCGACCGCCCCCCCCTCACCCGGCGGGATCAGCGCTGCCAGGCCACGGCCGAGACCACCACGTCGGTTCACTGCTGTCCCTCCGGTGCGTGCGGTGCGGAGGGGGGCCCGGCGGCTGCCGGCCCCTCACGGTCGTCGTCGGTCCCCTCGCGCGGCGCGTCCGACCACGACGGTGCCTGAGCTGCCGATCCGCCCGGCGGGGGCGGCCGGTCAGCCTGGGCCGGCGGCGGGGGTGGTGGTGGTGGGGGCGGGGGTGAGCCCGGCGGCGAGGGAGCAGCAGCGGCGGGTTGCTCGCTGGTGGGCGGTGAGGAAGCAACGCCCGGGGCGGGTGGAGCATCGGTGTCGGTGCCGCGCGAAGCTGGGACCTCGGTGGCAGCGAGGGCCGGACCGCCGAGCAGCCGGTCGAGGGCTGACAGACCCTCGTGGGGCTCGTCGGGAGCGTCAGATGGCAGCCCGAGCCGCTCGATGACCTCCGCAGCGAGCCGCTGGTAGGACCGGGCGCCGCGGCTGGACGGGTCGAACACCGTGATCGGCTGTCCGAAGCTCGGAGCCTCCGACAGACGGACGGTACGGGGGATGACGGTGCGGTAGGCCTTGTCGCCGAAGTACGCGCGCACCTCATCGACGACCTGCTGCGACAGGTTGGTGCGCCCGTCGAACATCGTCAGGACGACGCCCCCGAGCTCGAGCTCGCGGTTCAGGTTGTCCCCGACGAGCTGCACGGTCCGCATCAGCTGTCCGAGGCCCTCGAGGGCGTAGTACTCGCACTGGATCGGGACCAGGACCTGGTGGGACGCCACCAGCGCGTTGATCGTGAGCAGGCCGAGCGAGGGCGGACAGTCCACGAGCACGATGTCGTAGCGGTCGCCGACGGCCTCCAGGGCCCGACGCAGCCGGAGTTCACGGGAGAACGCGGGGACGAGCTCCACCTCGGCGCCAGCGAGATCGAGCGAGCTCGGCAGGACGTCGAGACCGTCGACCTGCGTGGTCTGCACCGCGTCGAGCACGGCCACGTCCTCGACGAGGACGCTGTACGTGGAGGGATCACCCTCCTCCGCCCGCAGCCCGAGTCCCGTCGTGGCGTTCCCCTGGGGGTCGAGATCCACGACGAGCGTCCGGACACCCCGCTGCGCGAGAGCCGCAGCCAGCGAGACGGTCGTCGTCGTCTTGCCGACCCCGCCCTTCTGGTTGGCGATCCCGACGATCACCGCACCCTTATCCGCACGTACGTTCGGTTCACGAGGTGCAGGGAGCTCGAGGTTGGCGAGCCCGGGGACGGGGTTGCGCTCCGGGTCCCCGGTGTCGGCAGGGGCGTTCGCGGGGACCTCGTCGCTCCCGCCAATCCCACCCAGGTCCCCCACATCCGAGGACCCGGGTGGCGATGCACCCGGCGTCGGCGGCGACTCCGGTCCGGTCGCATCCACGAGCTGGAAGCTCGTCCACGCGGCACGGTCGCCGACGCCCCGCGACAGCCGGGACCGTCCGCCCCACCCGAGCCTGACCATGCACCGCTCCTCAGCTGACCCGGTTGAGCATAACAACGCGCGGCTGGTGGTCCCCGTCGGATGTCGAGCCGCTGGGGACATCCTCGGGTGTCGCGACGACGCTAGCTCCGGCACGCGTGATCGCGGACCTGGCAGCTTCGAGCTCCTGCGCCCACCGTTCCCCCTTGACCGCGTAGAACACCCCACCGCGACGCAGGAACGGGATCGCCCATGCGACCAACCGATCGAGCGGCGCCACGGCCCGAGCGGTGACCACGTTGAACGTACCCGCGAGGTCACCGTGCTGCAGATCCTCAGCCCGCCCCGTGTGGACGGTGACATCCACCCCGAGGTCCGCCGCCGCCTCCGCGAGGAAGGTCGTCTTCTTGGCGGTAGAGTCCAGGAGGTGCACGTCCAGCTCGGGCCGCACGATGGCGAGGACCATCCCCGGGAAGCCACCACCGGATCCGATGTCGAGGACCCGCTGGGCACCCTGAGGCAGCATGCCCGCGAGGGCGACACACTCGGGCACGTGGCGATCCTCGAGTTCCTCCCTCGCACGACGCGAGACGAGGTTGTGCTCGCTCCCGCGCACGAGCGCAGCGAAGCGCTGGAGGCGCTCCTCGGTGGCATCCGGGAGGTTGATCACCCAGAGGACCCTAGCCGCTCCAGCGAGGCGTCGGCGGGCTCATCTGAGGGGATGGCCATCCTGGTGCGGGCCCGGGACCGCCGCGCAGCCTGTGGTGCAGCGATCATCTTGCCGCCAGCGGCTGTGACCCTGGTCCGGTCCCAGGCCCTGTTCCACGTGGAACTTCACGAAGTGCGGCTCGACGTTCCACGTGGAACGCGGCGGGACCAAGACCTTCGAGCGCGAGCAGACGGCTTCCACGTGGAACCCGTTGCCGCAGGAGCAGGAACCAGCCGGTCGCCTGAGCACGGACACGAGGTGGGACACGGTGGAGAAGGCACCGCCACCAGTGATTCCCCACGAATCTGATCGACCACGGTGACCACGTGCACCGCATCGTTGCTTGTCCTGGCAGCGATCGCCGTGCCCATCGCTTCTCCAGGCCCACAGCACCAGGTGCGCGGTGGTCTCCCCAGCACCCCCACGCCTGAGACGGCGCGCAGCGGGACGGCGCGCAGGTGCTCGAATCAGCTGACACCGATCGCTTGGCGGGGGACCTGGTGATCGGCCGCGGTTCGGCTCGACGCACCGCTATCGACCCGTCCGACGCGGCCGCACCCTCCCTCCAGCCGCAGCGTGACGTTCCTCGTGGAACATGCGCGTCCCGCTGCATCGAGCTGGTCAACGGACAGCAAGATGCTGGCATCGGTGGGATCCGGTGGGCTCACCCGGCCGCGATCGCCCCCGCCCTTCCGAGAAGCCGCACGACCGCCGGCCTGCGGAGATCACACCCCAGGAGTTGGATACCCGCGTCAGACCTGGATCCCGGACGACTGAGGGGTCCTTTCTTCCGCGGAAGAAGGCCCCTCAGCTGGAGCGTTCCACGTGGAACAGCCAGCCAGGTCGCGCCGGGCCGAACGCCGGAGTGGCTCCGAGATCCGCGTACCGAGGCTCCGCCGCGCGCCCGCAGACCGGGATCGGCGAACCGGGTCGGCGTCGGCTCCTGGTCCTCGTCGGACCGCCGCGACCGCGGGCGTCGAAGCGTCAGCGAAGACGTCAGGCAGCGCTCACTGAAACTCGAGTTCGGGATGATCGCCGTGACATCGTTGATCAAGCACAGGCAGCGCCTACAGCGGCCTAGGACCCCTTCCCGCGTCGGCTCCAGTGAGTGCGGGCGCACAGGCGCGATCGATAGGCCGCGGTGCCTCTGTGGGCGATCACGCGTCGAGCAGGAGGACGCCGTCACGCGACGCCGGGCAGGCCGCCAGCTGACCGTAGCAAGGTTCCACGTGGAACGTTCGGAGCTCCGTGGCCCGCGGCGACCGACCGCCTCGCCACCGCGATGGATGGGCGCCGCACCTTCCAGGATCGTACGTGCCGGAGCCGCGAGCATCCGGGCCCACGGCGGGATGGGGATCGATGGCACTGAGAAGCGCGAGCGTCCGTCCGGGCCGATCGGCGTCCTCACCGACGCGCGTCCCCAAAGGGTACTCGCGGATCGGAGAGGGCGTGCGGAGCCGACGCTGGTGCCTCGGTTCGCGGAGAGGCTCGCGGTGGTCGGAGTCACCGCACGCGGCTCCGACGACACGAATGGTGCGGACCGCGCGTGGTGCGCCGATGGCCGAGCGCCCGCGCTCCCGGCCAGGCGGCAGTGTGCCGCTCGTGCCCGGAACTCCGGGCTCGAGCGAACCCGACCGCGCGCCGAGCCCACGCCGCGCTCGGTCTCGCGCTCCGCGCACCGGTGACCGCGGTGGTCACGGGTCTCCACACACACGCCGGCACCGGCAGTCGTCCAGCATGCGAGGACACCTCGGCACGCGTCGGTCGACGCGACGAGCCGTCCACTCTCGGTCCCCAGCCGGTACTCGTCGAGTTTCGAGTTGTCTGACGGTCTCCCGGTCCGGCCCGCCGGCCGAGGCGGTCGCGCCGGTGCGTGGGCTCGGGGCCGAGATCAGAAACGGACCGCCCGACTCGCGCCGCTGGAGCGATGCGGTGGACGGATCGATGGGACGAGCGTCGTCCGGTCGACACCCCCGGTGCCCCGCCCCGCTCCTCACCTCGGCCTCAGGCGGCGCGTCACGGGCGCGCGCGGCGCCATCTAGCGTGCAGCAAGCGCGCAGGCGTGCCGGTAGGTCCCGTGTCAACCGTCACCGAGACATTACGGCCGCGAGGACGTCGGTACATCGCATCCTGGCGCGTTCTCGCAGGTCAGAGCGGGTATTCGTATCCGGTTCCACGTGGAACCGGGCGGCAGCCGTTCGCGGCGGAGTGGGGGGGGGGGGGG
>NZ_JBBEBZ010000141.1:0-4441 GCF_040882075.1 Nitriliruptor sp. | reverse complement strand
CGCCACGACCCGGGCCGAAAGCCGGGGTCGTGGCGTGGGAGGATCGACGCGTCACTCGCGTTCGATGATCACCCGGCGTGCCGGCTCGCGGCCCTGTGAGCGGCTGGTGACGCCGTCGACGGCAGCGACGATCCCGTGCACCGACTTGCGCTCGAACACGTCCATCGGCTCGAGCCGTACCGGCTCGCCGGTGTCGAGCACCTCGTCGATCGCCTCCTCGGCCTTCTCCACCAGCTTCTCCATCCGGCGGGCGCGGTAGCCCTCCGCGTCGACCTTCACGCGGGAGCGGCGCTGGAACTCGCGCTGGAGGGCGCAGCGGACCAGCTCCTGGATCGCCTCCAGGGTCTGACCGCGACGCCCGATGAGCGCACCGGAGCCGATGTCGACGACCTCGACCTCCGCGTGATCGTCGGTGGTGCGGATACGGATGTCGCCGGGCAGATCGAGGGCGTCGAGCAGGCCCTCGAGGAAGTCCGCGGCCGCGTCAGCCTCCTCCTCGAGGTCCTCGATCGTGACCACGCGATCCGCCGGCTCCTCCTCGGAGTCACGGTCCCGCCGATCGCCGTCACGATCGCGATCCCCGGCCCCATCACCATCCCGTGACGGGTTCTCGTGCTCACTGCGGCTCGGTGCAGCGCCGCCACCGCGGGGCGCGCGCGTCCGGGGTGCGGGTGAGGCAGGCGGCTCGACGTCGCCGCCGGCGTCCGTGGTGGCCTCCTCGGGGCTGGTGGCGGTCGGAGCGGTCACCCCGGCCCGGGTGTCCCCATCCGACGCATCCGACGCATCCGACGCATCCCCAGCACCCGCGGCGTCCGGGACGACCTCGAGGTCGAAGGCCAGGCGTCCGGTCAGGGCGTCGAGGCCGGGTGCGTCGACCACGAGCGCGATATCGCCGGTGTCGGTGTCGAGCAGCTCCGCGAGGGCTTCGCGGAGGGCGTCGACCAGGGTCGGACCTCGTCCATCGGTGCGTCGGCTCATCGTCGTCGTGCTCCTGTTCGGGCGTGTGGGGGTCGGTGTCGGGGCCGTGGAACGGCCAGGAGGTGGCTTCAGCCCTGCTGGCCGCGACGAGGGAGGTGGTCGCGGTTCTTGCCGCCGGCCGGGCGGGCGGGACCGGTCGCGCCGCCCTGACCGGCAGCCTTCGGCTTCGCGGACCTCCCGGGCTTCGTGGGCTTCGTGGGCTTCGTGGGCTTCGTGGGCTTCTTCGGCGCTGCGGGGCCGGTCGAACCTTCGGTCGTCGCGCTCGGGTTGCGTCGGCCATCGGACCGGTCAGCACCGGGGCGCTGGCCGCCCTCGCTGCCCGTCCCCTCGCCGCCGTTGGCACGTTTCTTGGCCGCCTTCTTGGCCGCCTTCTTGGCCGCCTTGTTCGTCTGCGCAGCCTCGCCCCCGGGGTGATCGCCGAGGGTGCCCTCCTCGACCTCGTGCTCGACCTCGCGGAGCATGAACCACTGCTGCCCGGCCTGCCAGGCGTTGGTGGTCACCCAGTACAGGAGGACACCGAGGGGCAGGTTGAACGAGATCACGCCGAGGAACACCGGCATGACGTACAGCAGCACCTTCTGCTGCTGGGCCATCGGGTTGTCGCCACCCGTGGCGGTCTGGCGCGCCATCGTCTGCTTCTGGGAGATGAACATGGTGGCCGCCATGAGCACGATCAGCAGCCAGCCCGGCCAGAACGCCTGGTTCACGAGCGCGGTCAACCCCTCGTCGGTGTACCGCGTGAGGAAGTAGAAGGGCTGCTCGGCGAGGTCGTGCGCGCGATCGCCTCGCAGGATGCTGAAGAGGGCGAAGAAGACCGGGGCTTGGGCGAGGAGGGGCAAGCACGAGGCCGCGGGGTTGACCCCCTCGGCCTGGTACAGGGCCATCATCTCCTCGTTCATCTTCTGCTTCTTGGCCTTGTACTGCTCCGGGTCCTTCTTCATCAGGTCCCGGTCGGCCTTGTACTTCTTCTGGATGGCCTTCATCTGGGGCTGGATGGCCTGCATCGAACGCATGGAGCGGATCTGCTTGACCGCCAGCGGCAGCAGCAGGAGCCGGATGACCACCGTCAGCGCGATGATCGCCCAGCCCCAAGCGTGGGCACCGGCGAGCGGCTCGAACAGGTCGTGGAGCCACTCGAGGGCACCCGCGAACAGGTCGAGGATGTTGTGCCAGAGCTGCATCACGACGATCTACTTCCGCGGAGGGACGGGGTCGAACCCGCCGAGGTTCCAGGGGTGGCAACGGCCGATCCTGCGCACCGCCAGCCAGGTCCCACGCAGCGCTCCGTGGGTCCTGATGGCGCTCACCGCGTAGGTCGAGCACGTTGGCAGGAAGCGGCACCGCGGGGCGCGGAGCGCCGCCGTGGCCCGGTAGAGCGAGAGCAGGCCCAGCAGGAGCCGGGCGAGGAGCGACGGGCGAGGAGCCGGATCGACCGGCCCGGCCTCGAGGCGGGAGGGGCGGCGGTCGACGCCGGCGCTCACGCCGCGACCGCGGTCACGACGCCGAGCCGATCGGCCAGCGCGGCCACCTCGGCGTGGACGGGTCCGAGCGATGACGCGGCGCAGCCCCCCCGTGCCACGAGGACCACGTCGGTGCCGGGAGTCCAGTCGACCCGCATGGACGCCTCCCGTAGCAGGCGCTTGGCGCGGTTGCGTGAGACGGCGTTGCCGACCCGCTTGGAGGCGACGACGGCGATCCGGGCCGGGCCCGGGACGTCAGCATCGCGGACGTGCACCACCGCGAGGTGCCCAGCACGAGACCGCCGTCCACGCAGGACGGCGGCGATGTCCCGGCCGTCACGCAGCCGGTCCGCTCCCGGAGACGTCACGGGACGTCCGGTGCGTTCAGGCCGTGAGCTTGGAGCGGCCACGCTGACGACGCGAACGGACGATGGCGCGTCCAGCGCGGGTCTGCATGCGTGCCCGGAAGCCGTGCTTGCGGGCACGACGGCGGTTGTTGGGCTGGAAGGTGCGCTTGCTCACGACCGGACCTCCGAGGTGCGGATCGAACGTGGGGCACGCGGTGCGGTCGGGTTCCCCGCCGTGTCGCCGGCCCGGACGTGCCCGCCGGGAGGCGGGACGAGGTGGCACGCAGCGACGCGGGAGGTGCGAGGTGGTGAGGATCCGCGACCATCCCGGTGCACGGGACGTGCCGGGGAGCGTACCGAGCCGCGGGCGAGCCGAGCAACCGCCCGGGGCAGCACCACACCCTCCGCACGCGGCGCGCGCCGAGCACGCCGAGAACATCCGATCCTGACCAGCACGTCCGAAGCCGTACAAACACCTCCGGAGCCGCCCAGTGCGTCCGAAACCGGTCAAGCACGTCCGGGCCGTCGGCGTTCCCCGCGTGCGCCGGCGCCACCTCACCGTCCCGCGCACCGACCGGAGCAGCCGAGGCGTTGCGGGGCCTGCGACCACGGGCTACCGTCCGCTGCCGTCCACCGGAGCCGGTGGTGCGAGGTCCAGGGAGCACCTGCTCGGACCGGCCACGGCTCCAGGACCTTCCCCGCGACAGATCGGACGCGCCCAGCGCGTGCGATCGGATACATCACCTATCCACAACTGTGGACGGTCCTGTGGACATCTCTCCGATGGGGTGCTCGGATCGACCACGACCGTGCAGCGGTGGGGGTCCGATCCACGTGACGCGTGCACCGGTCGGACCAGGCGCCCCGGACGGGGCCGCTCAGGACGACGGACCGGAGAAGCGCAGCGTGTCTCGACCATCGACGCTCGACCTCGAGGCGCTCTGGCGTGACGCACGCGACGAGGTGATGCGTGCGGTCACCTCCACCGCACAGCGTCACTGGCTCGAGGCGAGCCGTCCCGTCGGCTACACCGACGACGTGGTGGTCCTCGCCACCCCGCACGACTTCGCTCGTGCCTGGCTCGAGACCCGGTGCGGCGAGCTGATCCGCACCGCGCTGTCCGAGGCGGCCGGCCGGGACCTGACGGTGGTCATCACCGTGCAGCCACGGCCCGAACCGGTCGGGGATCTCACCGCCGCCGAGACCGAGCTGGCGGGGCCTGCGGGCGACGACGGTGATGCCACCTCGCGACCGGACACCGGCCCCTCGGCGGTCCCCTCCGACCCCCGGGACGCGGGACGCGATCACCGTCCGACCCCTCCGGGGCTGCGTAGCGACCGTCGCGAGGACCGATCCTGGGCCGCGTCATCGCCGACCGGTAGCTCACAGCCACCGACGGTGCGGTCGCGGTCGTCCGCCGAACCGCTCGACGACCACCACGCCACGCAAGGCGGCGCGTCCCGTGACGACCTGCGCGACCAGCAGGACCGTTACGCCCACCAGGGCCAGCGTGAGCTGCGGGCCGTCCCCGACGAGCAGTCGGACACCGAGCCCGCCACCGACGAGGCTGGTCGGCCCCTCGAGGCCCCAGGCCGGCCGCCCGGTCCCGTCGTCTCCCTCCCCGACCCGCGGCCCCGCCCGCGGGACCGCGACGAG
>NZ_JBBEBZ010000140.1:7292-17968 GCF_040882075.1 Nitriliruptor sp. | reverse complement strand
TTCCCGCCCGGCACGGTGGTCGAACCGGACGTGGCGTCCCCGAGTACTGGTTCGTCGACCTCGAGGCGGACGTCGTCGACGTCCACCGGCTTGAGACACGTCCCACTACGGCGACACGATCACCCTCGACGCCTCCGCGGACCTGACCTGCCTCGCGTTCCCCGACCTGCGGATCCCCGTCCGTGACGCGGTCGCCCTGTGACGGCCGCATGAGGAACGTCGCACGATCACTCAAGACCACGGACCTCGACGCCGAGCCGCACACCGAGTCGAGTCGGTGGAGGTCGCGATCCACCGTGAGGAGGGGGTGCATCTTCACGTTCGGCGAGAGCGAGGTACACACAGTCGTAGACGGGATGATCCCACGTCACCGCGAGGTCTGCCGCCCGCAACGCGAGGTCGGCATCTGGGACGAGCGCGACGTGATGTTGGATGGACGCGAGTGCCGGCTGTACCGCGTCGGAGGGAAGGTCGCCGCTCTTCGCCTTCTTCCGGAGCGCGCTGGCTACCTCGAGCAGGAGCAGATCCGGCGCGAGAACAGGCGCGCGCATCACGGCTTCTTCGGCCGCCTCTGCGTCCGGCTCGTGGACGAACAACTTGACCACAACACTCGCGTCGATGACTGTGGTCACACCTGATGATCTCGGTCGCGCGACGTGCGGATGAGGTCGGTGCTGTCGGTCACCTGCGGGTCGCGCGAACGTGCGCGGATCTCACGCGCGGCCTCTACGAACCCGTCGCGGTCGAGACGGACCGAATCTTCGAGGATGAGTCGCAGGTGGACCGCCAGTGGCTCACCGCGGGCACGAGCTCGTGCCTCGAGTCTCGTGACGACATCGTCAGGAAGGTCACGGATCAGTACCTGCGCCACGGCCTCCACCTTCTTCCCGCCAACGCGCCTGTGCGACGGTAGCGACGTGCTGGCATGGTGTCACGGTCCTGAGAGGCCGGTACTGGTTGGAACCTTTGGGCCGCATCTCGGTGCTGACGTACTCTCGCCGAGGAGGTCACGTCCATGCCGAGCCACATCCCGCCCGATGACGAAGAACGGCGCAGCACCGTGTCCCGCGACGCCATCAAGCGCCGGATCCACGAGCGCGCCGCCGAGGGGCGAGCAGCCGTCGACGTCGAGGGCAGCCTCGCCGACGAACTCATCGAGGAGCGTCGCGAGGACCGCAGCCTTGCGTGAGGTGGGTATCGGCGCTTCCGCGGAAGCGGTGACCGCCTCGTGCTGAGCCGCAACCTCGCCCTCTACGGGATGATGGGCGCCGGCAAGTCCACGGTCGGCCGCGCCGTCGCCGACCGTCTCGGTCGCCGGTTCGCCGACACCGACACCGAGCTCGAACGGTGGACCGGACGTCCCATCCCCGAGCTGTTCCTCGCCCACGGCGAACCCGGGTTCCGCGACCTCGAACGCCAGGTGGTCGAGGAGCTCGCCGGCTTCCACGACCTCGTGCTCGCCCTCGGTGGCGGCACGGTCCTGCGTGACGACAACGTTGCCAGCCTCCTGCTCACCGGCACCCTCGTCGAGCTCCGCACCACCCCCGAGGTGCTCCTCGAACGCCTGCGGGACGAGGCCGACGGACGCCCCCTGCTGGCGGGTGAGGACCTCGAGGTTCGCCTTCGTGCCACCTACGCCGAACGTGAAGCCCGCTACGCCGCCGTCGCAGACGTCACCGTCGATGCCGGCCGCGCGATCGACGAGGTCATCGCGGACGTGGTGGCCTTCGCCCTCGACGCGGGTGACATCCTGACCCCCTCCGAGCACGAGCAGGTGATGACGTGACCACCGACCGGCCCATCACCGGCGCCGACCTCGCGCACGAACGGTCCGACGCTGCGGCCCAGGCCACCGACGGGCCCACCGTGATCCCCGTCGCGCTGGTCGACGCCCCGTACCCGGTCGTGGTCGGTCGCGACCTGCCGGAGGTCCTGACCGCCATCGACCTGCCGGCCGGTGCCGCCACCGCCCTGGTCGTCACCCAGGAACCGGTCGTGGCCGCCGGGCACGTCGACCTGGTCGAGACCGCGCTCCGTGACGCGGGCCTCACCGTCCACCGCCACCTGGTTCGCGACGGCGAGGTCGCCAAGGATGCCGACACGCTCGCGCAGCTGTGGCAGGTCTGCGCGGATGTCCCGCTCACCCGGGGGGACCTCGTCGTCGCCGTCGGCGGGGGAGTGGTCGGCGACCTCGCCGGCTTCCTGGCCGCCACCTGGAACCGCGGCGTCGCCGTCCTCCAGGTCCCGACCACCTTGCTCGCCCAGGTCGACGCCGCCATCGGAGGAAAGACCGGCATCAACCTCGGTGGCGGCAAGAACCTCGTCGGCGCCTTCCACCAGCCCATCGCGGTGGCCTGCGCCGTCGACACCCTCGCCACGCTGTCGCCGCGGATCCGCACCGAGGGGCTCGGCGAGGTCGTCAAGTGCGGGCTCATCGCCGACCCCGGCATCCTCGACCTGCTCGAGACCTGCGCCGCCGACGTGCTCGCCGGCGACCCGGAGCTGCTGCAGGAGCTGGTGGTCCGCTCCGCCCAGGTCAAGGCGGCCGTCGTCGCCGCGGATGAACGCGAGGGCGGGATCCGGGCCCACCTGAACCTCGGCCACACCTACGGGCACGCCGTCGAATCGCTCACCGGCTACAGCGAGGTGCTGCACGGCGAGGCGGTCGCGATCGGGACCGTCGTCGCCCTCCGGATCGGACAGCGGCTCGGGTGCACCCCGGACGACCTCGTCGAACGAGCCGATGCGCTGCTGGCTCGGCTCGGTCTGCCCACCCGCGGGCCCGCGCTCGACCGCGAGCAGGTCTGGTCGGTCATCGGACGCGACAAGAAGGTCACCCGCGACGGCGTCCGGTGGGTGCTGCTCGAGGGCCTGGCGATGCCGACGGTCCAGGCGGTCGACCGCGCCGACGTCGACGCCGTCCTCGACGACCTCCTCGCCTGACGAGCGACCGGCCCGACCCGACGCGCATGTGACTAGTCATATCCAGTCGCTCATGCTGGGCCGTCTGGCGTACACCGGTGGTGCGCCCGGGTCATCTTCGTCAAGTCCGGTCGTGCGGTGCCGATGTCGAGGGGGACGACATCGGTAACGGGAGGGTTGGACGTGGGGCAGATCATGCGGCGGCAACGATGGCTGATCGCGTTGATCGCGCTCGCGGCGGGGTTCGCCGCGTCCGCACCCGCACTCGCCGCAGGGGACCTGGTCGACGTGATCGTCCTCGGTGCCAGCTCCGACGATGCCGCTGACGCCGTCCACGCCGCAGGCGGTGATGTGCGCGTCGACCTGCCGTACCTCGGCGGGGTCGCCGCCTCCGTCGCGCCCGCTGCCTACGCCGGTCTCGCCGAACGGGGCGACCTCATGGTCGCGCCGGACGAACAGCTCACGGTCGCCGCCCTCGAGCCCGCTCCGGAGCCCGAGCCCGACCCCGAGCTCGCTGACCTGATCGACCTCGTCACCTCCGACAGCCAGCTCGGAGCGGTCTCGCCTCCCGGGCACTGGAGCCCCGCGTCAGGTGATGGCGTCGGTGTCGCGCTCCTCGACACCGGTGTGGCGGACCTGCCCGAGTTCGAGGACCGGCTGATCCACGCCCTCGACCTGAGCGGCGAGGGTGACGGACTCGACAACAATGGCCACGGCACGTTCATGGCCGGGCTGATCGCCGCGGACGGCAGCGCCGGAGACGAGGCGGAGCCGCAGTTCGGCATCGCCCCCGGCGCGCACATCGTGTCGGTCAAGCTGTCGGGCCGCGACGGCTCCACCAGCCTGTCGCGCGTGCTCGAGGGCATCGGGTGGGTCATCGACAACCAGGATGAGCACGGCATCCGCGTCGTGAACCTCTCCCTCGGTGTGCAGATGAACCGCGCACCGCAGGCCGACCCGCTCGCCATCGCCGTCGAGGCGGCGTGGCGGTCCGGCCTCACCGTCGTCACGGCCTCCGGCAACAACGGCGCCGGGGTCGTGACCTCGCCGGGCAGGAGCGCCCTGGTCCTGACCGTCGGCGCCACCGACACCGCCGGCACCGCGACCACCACCGACGACACCGTGCCGGACTTCTCCGGCAGCGGGAAGGTCGCCGGGGTGGAACGTCCGGACGTCGTCGCACCGGGCACCAGCGTCGTGTCGCTGCGCGCCCCAGGGTCCAAGATCGAGCAGGACTTCCCCGAGGGTCACGTCGGCGAGCAGCAGATGCGTGGGACCGGGACCTCGATGTCCACGGCGATCGCCGCCGGCGCCGTGGCCGTGCTCGCCGAGAACCGGCCCTTCGCCAGCCCCGACGAGCTCAAGGGTGCGCTGACCTCCACCGCCGTCCCGGTAACCGGCTCGAACGCGGGCGCGATCGATCTGGCCGCCGCGGACATCGCCGAAGCAGACCCCGACTGGGTCCAGGGGCGCGGCAACGGCGCCGCGGGCGTGCCGTGGGACCGCGATGGCGTCGAGACCCGCTGGCAGCGTGCCCGCTGGCTCGACGGTGGTTGGGAACGCGCCCGGTGGCTCGACGAGGATTGGGCGCGCGCCCGGTGGCTCGATGAGGACTGGGCCCGTGCCCGCTGGCTCGATGACTCCTGGGAGCGCGCTCGCTGGCTCGAGGACGAGTGGGCCCGTGCCCGCTGGCTCGACGAGGGGTGGGCTCGCGCCCGCTGGCTCGACGACTCCTGGGAACGTGCACGCTGGCTCGAGGTCTCCTACGCCCGCGCTCGGTGGCTCGATGCGTCGTGGCAGCGCGCCCGCTGGCTGAACGTGGACTTCTCCCGCGCCCGCTGGCTCAGCTTCGAGGGCCCGGACCTCACCCTGGCCTCGACCGTCGACGCCCCCGCCACCTTCGATCCCGCCAGGACGGCGAGACGGTGAACGGACGCATCACCGCCCTCATCAGCGTCGAGCTGCTGCTCGTCGTGGGCGGACTGCTCGCCACGTCGGCGCAACCGGCGGTGGTGCCGTTCCCCGAGACGCTGACGATCGGGCTGTTCATCGTCGCGCTCACGGGGCTCGGGCTGCTCCCGCCGATCTACCTCGAACACCGTCGGCACGGCATCTGGGTGACGCCCACCGACGGCGCGATCCTGGTCGGCCTGTTCCTGCTCGGCCCGCTGATGACCGTGGCGGCCGCGATGGCGGCCGAGCTGGTCATCTCCCTGCGCTTCCCGCAGGCACCGCTCAAGCGCCTGTTCAACCTCGTCAGCATGGCCGGCGGGTACACCGCAGCGGCCCTGGTGTTCGCCGTCCTCGGCCGCGGCGACCCGCTCGACCCGCTGGCCTGGGGGGCCGGCGCTCTGGCCATCGGCGCCCTGACGGTGTGGGACATGTGCTCGACCGCTGCGCTGTTCGCGCTGCTGGAGAACCGGCCGTTCCGCGCGGTGCTGAACAACGTCGGCCCCGCGTTGCTGTCCAGCCTGGTGCTGTCCGCAGCGCTCGGTCTGCTCGGCGTCGTGCTGGTCCACGAACACCCGGCTGCTGTCCTGCTGATCGCGCCGATGCTGGCGATCCTGTTGGTCAGCACACGGGCGCTCACCCAGGCACAGGCCGAACGCAGCCGGCTCGAACGCCTCTACGCGGCGTCCGCGAACCTCGCCCGGCTCTCCGGCCGGGCCGAGACGCTCGCCGGTATCGCCGAGGAGAGCCGGGCCCTGCTGACGGGTGCCGCCGCCATCTGCCTCACCGCCCGCGGCGATGGACCGTGGCACGGGTTCCTGTTCGACGACGACGGCGGTCGAGCGCTGGCCCCCGCGACGGTCGCTCGGATCCTGGCCGCCACCCAGCTCCAGGACGGCGGCGTCCTCGAGCTGCCCGACGAGCCGCTCGGACCGGGCCTGCCGGTGCTGCCCTCGCTCGTCTGGGCACGCGGCCACGCCGACCGCGACGTGCGCGTGCTCGTCGCCGTCCTGCTCGAGCTTCCCGCCGACGAACAGGGTGACCACCGCGCCGACGTCCTGGCCACCTTCGCGGCCCACGCCGGGTCGGTGATCGCCAACATCGAGCTCCACGAGGACGTCCAGGACGCGCTGGCCCACCAGGTCGCGCTCAACCGCCAGAAGAGCGAGTTCGTCGCGGCCGTGTCCCACGAGCTGCGGACCCCGCTGGCGACCCTCATCGGCACGATCCAGACCATGCAGCGCTCCGACGGCCAACTCACCGAACAGCAGCGCATCGACGTGCTCCGCCTCGGAGCCAACGGCGGCGCCCGGCTGCGCTCGCTCATCGAGGATCTGCTGCTGGTGGCGGCCGCCGAGCACCAGGCCATCCGCGTCGAGCACGAGGAGATCGATCCGGTCGCCCTCCTCGAGGAGGCCATCGCCGAGCTTGCGCCCGAGGTCCAGGAACGCGTCGAGCTGACCGTCGGTCCCGTCGGCGCGTTCCGCAGCGACGAGGACAAGGTCCGGCGCATCATCATCAACCTCGTCGACAACGCCCGGAAGTACGCGCCCGAGGGGCCGATCGAGGTGCACGTCTCGCGCGGGCAGAACACCTACCGCTTCACCGTCGACGACCACGGCCCGGGGGTCGCCCCCGAGGACCGTGACCGCGTCTTCGAACGGTTCGTCCAGCTCGACGGGTCCAACACCCGCAGCCAGGGCGGCACCGGGCTCGGGCTCCACCTCAGTCGTGAACTCGCCGAGATGCTCGGCGGCACCCTCACGGTCGGGGGTTCCCCGGGCGGTGGTGCCCGCTTCACCCTGGAGCTGCCGCAGCGTCGAGGTCAGGACGTCGTCGCGGCCGTCACCACACCGGTCCCCGAGGGCGTCGAGTTCCGCCTGCCGGTGTCATCGCCGCGGAACGGCATCAAGGCATCACCGCTGCGTCGTCGCGTCCGCGTCGGTGCCGGGCACGATGGGGGAGAGTTCACATGAGTGGGTACCAGCGGGTCCTGGTCGTCGACGACGATGCGACGCTGCGCCAGCTGCTCGGCATCAACCTGCTGGCCGAGGGCATCGAGGTGGCGATGGTCGGCGACGGCGAATCCGCGCGGCTGGCCGCCTGGGCCGATCCGCCGGACCTGATCCTCCTCGACGTGATGATGCCGGGGATGGACGGGCTCGAGCTGCTCGGTCACCTGCGGGCGCACCCCCGGACGGCCGACATCCCGGTGGTCCTGCTGACCGCCTGCGCCACCGACGCGGAGGTGTGGGCCGGGTGGGCCGCCGGTGCGGACTACTACATCACCAAGCCGTTCGACGTCGACGACCTGCTCGACTTCATCCTCGAGCTCGGCCAGGGGGGCACCGCGGTGGAGATGGCCGGGGTCTGAGCTAGCGTCGGGCTCGCCACGTCGAGGAGCCCCCGGTGACCCGCATCCTGCTGCTGCACGGGCCGAACCTGTCCCAGCTCGGCAGCCGCGACCCCGCGATCTACGGCACCGACACGTTGGCCGACGTCGTCGCTGCGGCTCGGGCGGAGGCCATCGGCGCCGACGCCACCCTCGACGACGAGCAGCACGAAGGCGAGGCGGATCTGCTCCGGCGCCTCCACGCCGCGCGGACCGACGGCACCGACGCGGTCGTGATCAACGCCGGCGCGCTCACCCACTACAGCTACGCGCTGCGCGACGCCCTCGACATGCTCGATGTCCCCATCGTCGAGGTGCACCTGTCGAACATCCACGCCCGCGAGACCTTCCGCCACACGTCGGTCACCGGC
This sequence comes from Nitriliruptor sp., assembly GCF_040882075.1. Classification (NCBI taxonomy): domain Bacteria; kingdom Bacillati; phylum Actinomycetota; class Nitriliruptoria; order Nitriliruptorales; family Nitriliruptoraceae; genus Nitriliruptor; species Nitriliruptor sp. The sequence continues at coordinate 10,333 of NZ_JBBEBZ010000140.1, read as the reverse complement.
GCCGTGGCGGACGGCGTCATCGCCGGCTTCGGTATCGACGGCTACCCGCTGGCCGTGCGCGCGGCACTCTCGCTGGTGGCCCGACGCGGGGGCTCGCCGTCGCCCCGGTGACGGGCCCCGACCACGCCGCCCGCCGCGGACGGCTCCGGGCCGTCCTCGCCGCCAACGGAGCCGACCGTCTGCTGATCACCAGCCCACCGAACGTGCGCTACCTCAGCGGCTTCACCGGATCCAACGGGCAGGTGCTGATCGGCGCCTCGCCCGACGACGACGTGCTGATCACCGACGACCGGTACGCCGAGCGGGCAGCAGCTGAGGCCGCTGGTCTCGCGATCGTGCTCTCCCGCGACGCCGGTCGGGTCGCGATCGGCGGTGGCGACCGCGGACCGACGCCGGTCGCCGCGCTGGCGGTCGAGGCCGATCACCTCACGTGGGATGCAGCGGAGCGGCTGCGGATCCTGGCGGCTGAGCACGACACCGAGGTGGTGGCGACCACGGGCCTGGTCGCCGCGCTCCGGGCGGTCAAGGATGACCACGAGGTCGATCTGCTCGCCCGCGCCTGTGCCATCACCACCTCGGCGCTCGAGGAGCTGTGCGCCGTACGGGTGACGGCGGGCGCTACGGAGCGGGAGCTCGCGGTCTGGCTCGAACGACGGTTCCTCGACCTCGGTGCCGACGGGGTGGCCTTCCCCTCCATCGTCGCGGGTGGCCCGAACGGGGCGGTACCCCACCACGCCCCGACCGACCGGCCGCTGGTGCCCGGGGATCTGCTCACCGTCGACTGCGGCGCGCTCGTCGACGGCTACCACGCCGACTGCACCCGCACGGTGGCCGTCGGCGACCCCCGCGGGGAACTGGTCGAGGTGCACGCCGTGGTCGCCCGCGCGCAGGAGGCTGGCCGGGCTGCGGCCGTGGCGGGTGCCACGTCCGGCGACGTCGACCTCGCTGCCCGGACGGTCATCGAGGACGCCGGCTACGGCGCCGCGTTCGTGCACGGGACCGGCCACGGTGTCGGTCTCGAGGTGCACGAGGCGCCGGCGGTCGCCCGAGGGGCAACTGCTACGCTCTCGCCCGGCACGGCGCTGACCGTCGAACCGGGCGTCTACCTCCCCGGCACCGGCGGCGTCCGCATCGAGGACACCATCGTGGTCACCGCGGACGGTGCCCCGCGAGTGCTGACCGACACGTCCCGCAGCCTGCGCCTCCGGTAGCGGCAGAACCGCCCGCCCGAGACGCTCCGCCCCCTCCCCGCGCACGAGGTTCCCGTGGTCTCCACCAACAGCTTCAAGACCGGGATGACGATCCTGCTCGACGGCAAGCTCCAGCAGATCGTCGACTTCCAGCACGTCAAGCCCGGCAAGGGCGGCGCCTTCGTGCGTTCCAAGCTGAAGAACGTCGAGACCGGCAAGGTCATCGACCACACCTTCCGCGCCGGGATCGACGTCGAACAGGCCATCGTCGAGCGCCGCGACCTGCAGTTCCTCTACCGCGAGGGCGACGACTACGTCCTGATGGACGCGCAGACCTACGACCAGCAGCACGCCTCCTCGGCCGCGATGGGCGAGGCGACCGACTTCATCAAGGAGGGCGACACCGTGCAGGTGTCGTTCTTCGACGGCCGGATCGTCGGCATCGACCTTCCCGCGTCGGTCACGCTCGAGGTCACCCACACCGAACCGGGCATCGCCGGCAACACCGCGACCAGCGCCACCAAGGCCGCCACGCTGGAAACCGGGCTCGAGGTGCAGGTGCCGCTGTTCATCGAGATCGGCGAGCAGATCAAGGTGGATACCCGCAGCGGCGCCTACATGTCCCGCGCCTGATGGCGGACCCCGACGATCCGATGGTGCCGACGCCTGACCGTGATGCGCGTCCCGACGCCCCCGACCCGGGGGCGTCTCCGCGTCGGTCGACCAAGCGGCCGGGCAAGCGTCGTGTCGACACCCGTGACCCGCACCGGTCCCGCGAACGTGCGCTGAAGATCCTGTTCCAGGCCGACGTCCGCGGGATCCCGGCGGGGGATTTCCTCGCCCGCATCGTCGACGACCCGCGCGAGTGGTCCCTGCTCGACGACCTCGATCCCGACCAGGAAGCCGATGTCGCAGCCCCGGTCGATGCCGCCGCTGCGGAGGCCGACGCCGAACCGCACCTGATCGCTGCCGAGGCCAAGCGCCGTCGTGCGCACGAGCTCGACGGGTTCACCCGCTCGCTCGTGCAGGGCGTGGCCGACCACCAGGACCAGCTCGACGAGCTCATCCAGACCTACGCCCGCCGCTGGACGGTCGCCCGGATGCCCGCGATCGACCGGAGCGTCCTCCGCCTCGGCACCTACGAGCTGGCGTTCGAGATCACCTCGCCGGCCGTCGTCCTCAACGAGGTCATCGAGCTCGCCAAGAGCCTGTCGACCGAGGACTCCGGCCGCTACGTCAACGGCGTGCTCGAGAGCGTCCGCAAGCACCTCGCCGACTCCCCACTGCTGCCAACGCCGGAGGCCGCTGCCTCTGGCCCGGCTCCGGAGGTCGAGATCATCGACCCGGTCGTCCTCGACGTGGCCGAACCACCGCCGTTCGAGGCTCAGCCCGAACCGCTCGACGACCTCCCCGTGATCGAGGAGGGCGAGGTGGTCGAACTGCTCGACGCCGAACCCGTCGTCGACGTGCTGCCTCCGCCGGACGACGAGGGCGAAGCCGTCGACCTGTTGGTCGACCCCGAACCGGACGACACCGCCGGGGATGAGCTGACGGACGGCGACGTGGATGTCGAGGGCGACGCCGACGCCGAACCCGTCGACGACGATGACGGCCCCGGGGACGCGCAGCCCCAGCTGTTCTGACCCGACCGTGCACGCTGACGACCTCGCTGTCGTCGTCTCTGTGCACGCGGATGCCAGCTCGTCGCGACCGTGCAGCGAAGCGACGTTGGCCACGTCATCCGGGTGCACGCTCGCTCGGATCGGGCTCGCTCGGATCGGGCTCGCTCGGATCGGGCTCGCTCGGATCGGCCGAGTGGGGCGGTCCCCCGCCGGGGGTCGTGAAGCGACC
>NZ_JBBEBZ010000140.1:0-7192 GCF_040882075.1 Nitriliruptor sp. | reverse complement strand
GCTCGCTCGGATCGGCCGAGTGGGGCGGTCCCCCGCCGGGGGTCGTGAAGCGACCTGGGGGTGTTGCCCCGGGTGGTCGCTTCACAACCCCGCGGGGAGGGCCAGCGTCTGGGGGGCGAGACGGCCCGTGACCTCCACCTGGGCGTCGAGGAAGCGCACGGTCTCGACCCGGGCGTCGAACGGGAGCGCCGGCAGCTCGACCAGGAGCCCGCGCCCGTCGATGGCGCGTCGGAACGCCGCCAGGCCGGGGAGCTCGAGCAGCCGGCCGGCCTGCGCCGGGTCGGGGATCACCCGCAGGGCGCCGTCGTGGACGAGGACGTCGGCGTCGACCGCCACACCGAGCACCGTCCACACCCGCAGCCCCGACGCACGCAGCTCCAGGCGCGAGACCACGCCCGGGAGGCGGACGAGCCGGCCGAGCTCGGCCTCGTCCACCATCGCCGTGAACGTCCCGTGACCGGTCCGCAGTTCGCGGGCGCGGAGGTGGGCGCGGACGTCTCCGATCGTCGCGTGGAGGTCGCGCAGCCGGGCGTCGTCACCGACGGGGACGTCCCGGGCGGTGATCTGTGCCTCGGTGCCATCAGCGCTGAGGAGCGCCGGCAGCAGGGGACGGGCCGGGACGTCGACGACCACCGGGCTGGTCGTGCCGAGCTGGATCGCGACCTGCGCGGCGGCCAGCTCCAGACCCCGGGTGCGGGCCCAGCGCTCCGCCGCCACGGCACCGACCACGATCATCAGCCCGAGCACGACGAGCACGACGAGCAGCACGACGAGCCACACGGGGCGCTCCTGGAGGCCAGCGAGGGGGATGGCGAGGGGGACCGGGAGCCGGAGGCTACGCGGACCGTGCCGCGCCCTCCGCCCATCACCCCTCCAGCTGCGGTTCACTCGGGTCGATGCTGTGGAGAGCCCTCGGGAGGCGGCCGTGATCGGTGAGCACTTCGAGCAGGTGCTCGCTGCCGCACGGACCGGGGCCCCGTGGGCGCTGCAGGGGCTCTACGAGGATCTCGCGCCCGTCGTCGGCGGCTACCTCCGGCTCCAGGGGCTACGTGAGGTGGAGGATCACACCAGCGAGGTGTTCCTCGGCGTGTTCCGGGACCTGTCCGCCTTCGCCGGAGCCGAACCCGCCTTCCGGTCGTGGGTGTTCACCATCGCCCACCGACGGATGGTCGACGAACGGCGTCGGCAGGGGCGTCGACCGGACGCTCGACCGCTCGAGGACGCTGATCAGCCGCTCGGTGGTGACGTCGAGACCGAAGCGCTGGATGTGCTCGGTGGGCTCTGGGTGAGCGATGCGCTCGCGGAACTCACCGACGAACAGCGGCAGGTGGTGACGCTCCGGATCATCGCGGACCTCAGCGTCGAGGAGGTCGCCGCCATCGTCGGCAAGCGACCAGGCGCCGTACGGGTGCTGCAACACCGGGCCATCGAACGGCTCCGCCGGGCCCTCGAGCGTGGCCGGATCACCGACCCGAGGAGGACGTGAGCATGTCCGACGAGTTCACCCGTAACGCCGGGGGCCACGAGGGCGATGACGTCGGTGAGATGACCAGACACCCCCGCCTCGACGACCGCTCAGCGGACGCGTTGTTCTCCGGCCGGCTCCCCGCCGACCGCGAGGACCTCGCTGATGTGGCTGCGCTCGCCGAACGGGTGCGACTGGCAGCGTCGCAGGCTCCGACGCCCCTCCCGAACGCTGTGCTCGCTGCGGTGCTCGCGGACGGTCTCGCCACCGACGAGAGCGACTTGCCGGTGACGGTGAGGCGCGGCGCCACGGCCCCCGCGGTGCGGGGAACCGGGCGATCGAACCCGAGAAGGAAGAAGACGATGCTCGAACTCCTCATCGCCAAGCTGGCAGGCCTCGGCCTGCTCGCCAAGACCGGCATCGCCGGCGCTGCCGTGCTCGCTGGTGCCACCGGTGCCGGCTTCACCGGCAGCCTGCCCCCACAGACACAGGCGGGGTTCGATCGCGCCTTCGGTGAAGCATCCGCCGAGGAGACCGAGGAGCTCGTCGAGCTCGTCGTCGACGACTCCGACTCCGACTCCGACTCCGACACGACCGACGCCGAGGCGGGTGAGCGTCCCGAGGTGCCAGGTGATGAGGGTCGCGCGACGGCTGACGAGGCCGCTGGAGACAACGGTGCCGACGGCCGTGCGACCGCCGACGCAGCCGCGACCGATGGTCGTGCGTTCGGCGAGAGCAAGGCCACCGAGGCACGCGAGAACGCGCCTGCTGGCCCGCAGACCGGTGAGGAGGCGTCGACCTCCGGCCGCCAGAACGGTGAGGAGGCGTCGACCTCCGGCCGCCATAACGGTGAGGAGGCCGCTACCTCCGGTCGTGACCGTGCCCCCGAGGCGCCCAGCGGCGACGGCACTGCCGACGACACGCCAGCGACCGATGCCGGTCAGCCTGAGGAGGTCCCCGCCGGGTCCAGCGACACCGGCGAAGCAGCCTCCAGCTCCGCCAAGGAAGGCACGCCGGCGGCGGGCCGCCCGTAAGGGACCCAGCGCCCCACGAGAGCCCCGCTCCGGCGGGGCTCTCCGCTGTCCGTCCCAGCACGTTGATCCTCCGGGAAGTCGCGCTCGAGGGTCACGATCTGTGGCACGGGGGGAGCACGACGTGTGGTGCGTTCGGTAGCTCGGGTGCGCCGGTGCTACGGTCGTCGACGGCCTCCGGTAGCACCCGGACGCCCCGGCGGTTCCGCCGCCGGTCTCCTTTAACGACCGGTCCCGTGAGGCCGGGAAGGAGCCCCACGTGCGTCACCTCTCCGTGCCCGCGAGCGCCCCTCCGTCGGCCTCGCCGTGACGGTCCTCCTCCAAGCTGACGACGTCGCGCGCGTCCTGCGTCGCCTCGCCCACGAGCTCGTCGAGCGCGAGGAGGGGGCCGAGCGCCTGCTGCTGCTCGGCATCCAGACCCGCGGCGTGCCGCTCGCCGAACGCCTCGCCGTGCTGGTGTCCGACATCGAGGGGATCGACGTCCCCGTCGGCTCGCTCGACGTGACCCTCTACCGCGACGACCTCCAACGCCGAGGGCCGCTGCCGCTCGGTGAGACCCGCGTGCCGGTCGAGGTGGATGGCCGGACCGTGGTGCTGGTCGACGACGTGCTCCACACCGGACGCACGATCCGCGCCGCTCTGGACGCGGTGCTCGAGCTCGGTCGGCCCGCCGCCGTCCGGCTGGTGGTCCTGGTCGACCGTGGCCACCGCGAGCTGCCGATCCGGGCCGATCACGTCGGCAAGAACCTGCCCACCAGCTTCGGTCAGCACGTGCGGGTGCGGCTGGTCGAGGTGGACGGTGAGGACGCCGTCGTCACCGAGGAGGTCGCCTGATGAGCAGCGCCGTCGCGCCGGGCACCCTGCGCCACCTCATCTCGATCGAGGACCTCGACCGGGAGATGCTGACCACCATCCTCGACACCACCCAGCAGCTGCTGCCGATCGCCGAGCGACGGATCAAGTCGGCGCCGACCCTCCGCGGGCTGGTGGTCTGCAACCTCTTCCTCGAGGACTCGACCCGGACCCGCATCAGCTTCGACATCGCCGCCAAGCGGCTGTCGGCCGAGGTCATCAACTTCTCCGGCAAGGGCAGCTCGGTCAGCAAGGGGGAGTCGTTCAAGGACACCGCCCTGACCCTCGCGGCCATGGGTGTCGACGCCGTGGTGGTCCGCAGCGGCTCCTCCGGTGCGCCGGTCCAGCTCGCCAACTACCTCGACGTGCCCGTCCTCAACGCCGGTGACGGGTGGCACCAGCACCCGACCCAGGCGCTGCTGGACGTGTTCACGATGCGCCAGCACCTCGGTCAGCTCGACGGCCGGCACCTGGCCGTCGTCGGGGACGTGCTCCACAGCCGGGTGGCCCGCAGCCTGATCCAGACCGCGAAGCTGTCCGGCATGGAGGTCACCCTGGTGGCGCCACCGACGCTGCTGCCGGCGTCGGTCGAGAACTGGGGCGTGCGTGTCGCCCGCGACCTCGACGCGGTCCTCCCCGAGGTCGACGCCGTCGAGCTCCTGCGGGTCCAGCGCGAGCGGATGCACCGGGCGTTCTTCCCGACCACCCGCGAGTACGCCGCGGAGTGGGGGCTCGACGCCCGCCGGCTCGAGCTGCTCAAGCCCGACGCGATCGTCCTCCACCCGGGCCCGATGAACCGCGGCGTCGAGATCAGCGCTGACGTCGCCGACGCGGACCGGGCCGTCATCACCGAGCAGGTCACCAACGGCATCGCCGTGCGGATGGCCTGCCTCTACCTGATGCTCGCCGGCCGGACCGAAGGGGACCACCGTGAGTGAGCTGGTCCTCCGCGGCGGCCGGGTCCTCGACCCCGCCTCCGGGACCGATGCCCGCCTGGACGTCGTCGTCCGCGACGGTGTGATCACCGAGGTCGGCACGGACGTCGACACCGGCAGCGCCGAGGTGATCGACGTCGGCGGCTGCTGGGTCGCACCCGGCTTCGTCGACCTGCACGTCCACCTCCGCGAACCGGGTTTCGAGGACGCCGAGGACGTCGCCACCGGTACCGCGGCTGCAGCCGCCGGTGGGTTCACCGCGGTCTGCCCGATGGCCAACACCGACCCCGTCACCGACTCGGCCGCCGTCGCCGAGCTCGTGTGGCGCCGCGGACGTGAGGTCGGCCTCGCGGACGTGTTCCCGGTCGGTTCGATCACCAAGGGGATGGGCGGCACCGAGCTGACCGAACAGCTCGAGCTGCACCGCTCCAGCGCCCGCGTCGACTGTTTCTCCGACGACGGGCTGCCCGTCGCCGACGCGTTGGTGATGCGACGCGCCCTGCAGTACGCGACCCACATCGACGCGGTGATCTGCAACCACGCGCAGGACCCGGACCTCACCGCCGACGCGCAGATGAACGAGGGCGAGATGTCGTCGGTCCTCGGGCTGCCCGGGTGGCCGCACGAGGCCGAGGAGGTGATGATCGCTCGCGACCTGATCCTCGCCGAGGGGGTCGGTGCCCGGCTGCACGTCCCGCACGTGTCGACGGCCGGGTCGGTCGAGCTCATCCGCGCGGCCAAGGCCCGCGGTGTCCGCGTGACCGCCGAGGTGACCCCCCACCACCTCAGCCTCGCGGACGAGGTCATCCGCAGCTACGACCCGGTCTACAAGGTCAACCCGCCGCTGCGCACGGCTCGCGACATCGAGGCGCTCCGGACGGCCCTGGTCGACGGCACCATCGACGCGGTGGCCACCGACCACGCGCCGCACAGCCCGGAGACCAAGGACCAGGAGTGGGATCACGCTCCCTGCGGGATGCTCGGGCTCGAGACCGCCTTCGCGGTGGTCAACACCGAGCTGATCGCGGCCGGCGTGATCGATCCACTGACGGCCGTCGCCCGGTTCACCACGGGCCCGGCGTCGGTCCGCGACGTCGGTGACCACGGCGGGGCGATCGCGGCCGGTCGACCGGCGCACCTGACCGTCCTCGATCCGTCCGCGACCTGGACGGTCGATCCGCTCGCGCTGCGCAGTCGCAGCCGCAACTCACCCTTCGCGGCCCGCACCCTCACGGGTCGGCCCGTCCACACCCTGCTCGGCGGACGTTTCACCCTGCGCGACGGTCACGTGACCGCCGGCGCCCCGCGGCAGACGGAGGTCAACGCGTGACGAACCAGGCAGCGCTGCTCGTCCTCGAGGACGGCACCAGCATCCGCGGGCGCGGCTTCGGTGCCACCGGCACCGTCACCGGCGAAGCGGTGTTCAACACCGGGATGGCCGGCTACCAGGAGGTCCTCAGCGACCCGTCGTACCGCCGGCAGATCGTGGCGATGACCGCGCCGCACATCGGCAACTACGGCATGAACGCAGGCGACATGGAGTCCGGCGCGATCCAGGTCGCCGGGTTCGTGGTGCGCGAGGCGGCCCGCCGTCCGTCCTCGTGGCGCTCCGAGGGCACCCTCGCCGACGCCCTGCGCGGTGCCGACGTCGTCGGGATGGAGGACGTCGACACCCGCCAGCTCACCCGCCACATCCGCGACCGCGGCGCGATGCGGGCGGCGCTCTCGACCGAGATCCTCGACGTGGACGCGCTGGTCGAGGTGGCGCAGGCCAGCGAGTCGATCGTCGGCGCCGACCTCACCGGCGAGGTCACCACGACCGAGCCCTACGTCATCGACCCGGTGGGACGCCGGCGCGCGCGCATCGTGGCGCTCGACTTCGGCATGAAGCGCTCCATCGGCGTCGGGCTGTCCGAGGAGGGCGCCGAGGTGCACGTGCTGCCCGCCTCGGCGACACCGGAGGACGTGCTGGCGCTCGAACCCGACGGGGTGTTCCTCTCCAACGGGCCGGGCGACCCGGCGGCCGTCACCCAGGGCATCGCCACCACACGCAGCCTGGTCGGGCAGGTCCCGGTCTTCGGGATCTGCCTGGGTTCACAGCTGCTCGGCCACGCGCTCGGGGCCGACACCTACAAGCTCACCTTCGGTCACCGCGGGGTGAACCAGCCGGTGCTGCGCCGCTCCGACGGCGCGGTCGAGATCACCTCGCACAACCACGGGTTCGCCGTCCGGGCCACCTCGCTCGGTGAGCAGACCGACGACCACACCTTCGCCACCGACGACTTCGGGACCGTCGAGGTCAGCCACGTGAACCTCAACGACGACGTCGTCGAGGGGCTGACCGCGCACGACGTGCGGGCCTTCAGCGTCCAGTACCACCCCGAGGCGTCGCCAGGTCCGAGCGACGCGCGGTACCTGTTCACCCGCTTCGCCGACCTCATCGGGGACCGCTGATGCCACGCCGCGACGACCTCACCTCCGTCCTCGTCCTCGGGTCGGGCCCGATCGTGATCGGCCAGGCCTCCGAGTTCGACTACTCGGGCACCCAGGCGTGCAAGGTCCTGCGCGAGGAGGGCCTGCGGGTCATCCTCGTGAACTCCAACCCCGCGACGATCATGACCGACCCGGCGTTCGCCGACGCGACCTACATCGAACCGCTCACCGTCGAGTCGGTCCGGGCCGTCATCGAACGCGAACGGCCGGACGCGCTGCTGGCCACCTTGGGCGGGCAGACCGCGCTGAACCTCGCCGTCGACCTGATCGCGGCCGGCGTGCTCGAGGAGTTCGGCGTCGAGGTCCTCGGTGCCGACCTGGAAGCGATCCAGACCGCCGAGGACCGGCAGCGGTTCAAGGACGCGATGTCCGAGATCGGGCTCGAGTCGCCCCGTTCCACCTACGTCAAGGAGGAG
>NZ_JBBEBZ010000139.1:0-2833 GCF_040882075.1 Nitriliruptor sp. | reverse complement strand
CTGGACCCCCATCTCGCTTCACGACCGCGTCCGTCGTGGCGGGACCCGGCGCTGGCGCTCTACCTCGCCGTCCCCGTCCTGGCCGCCGTTCAGATCGCGGTCCTGGACCTTCCGGTGGGCCGGACGGCCGCCGCAGCGCTGCCGTTCGCTGTGGCCGCCGGGGTGATCGCGGCCGGACGCTGGGCTGGCGCCGCCGACCGGGACGACCGGGCCGACCGGGACGACCGGGCCGACCGTGACGACCGGGCCGACCGTGACGACCGGGCCGACCGGGCCGACCGGGACGACCGGGCCGACCGGGACGACCGGGCCGACCGGGCCGACCGGGCCGACCGGGCCGACCGGGCCGACCGTGACGACCGCACCGGACGTCGCTGGCTGGTCGGCCTCGCCAGCGTCGAGGTGGTGCTGGCGGTCTGGGCGACGGCCGCGTTCCTGCGTGCGCTGCCGACGGGGGTGGGCGAGCCGTCGGGCTTCTACCGGGTCAAGCTGCTGGTCACGACCCCGCTCGGGGACCACAACACCGCCGCCGCGCTGCTGCTGGTCGGGGTCGTGGCCACGGTGGTGCTCGCCCAGGACGACCGGCGCTGGTGGGCGGGGACGGCCGTGACCACCGTCGGCCTGGTGGCGTGCCTGTCGCGGGGCGCAGCTGCGGTCCTGGTCATCGCCGGGTTGGCCGGGCTGGTGGCGCGGGCCCGGCCGCGGGTCGCGCTGGCTGTCGTCGGGGCGGGGCTGGTGGCGCTGACCGCGGTCACCGGTCTGGCGGTCGTCCTCGACGCGTCCCCGCCGGTGGGGGCGCTCGCCCCCGACGATCCGGACGGCCCGATCGGAGCGTCGGTCGCGGCCCGCGCCGACCTCGTCGCCCGAGGGTTCGAGCTGACGGGGGAGCGCCCGCTGCTCGGCGTCGGCCTCGGGAGGTTCGGCGACCGGGCGGGCGACCTACCGCCACCCAACCACCACGCCCACAACACCGTCGCGCACGCTGGAGCCGAGGGCGGTGTGCCCCTGGCCGCCGTGGCTGTGGCGCTGGCCGCCCTCCTCGCGGTCCGCGCGCTGCGACTGCCCGGTGGGTGGCGTCGCGACCTGACCGTGCTCGGCGGCGCGGCCCTGGTCGGGCACAGCCAGCTCGACGTCGTGTGGGGCACGATCGGCGGCGAGGTGGTGCTGGCGACCCTGCTCGTCCTGGCGGTCGGCAGCACCGGGGTCGGTCGCAGCCGCCGTTAGGCTCGCGACCGGAGCTGTCGGACCGGACCAGCCGACCGCAGCAGCCCGATCGCAGCGACCACAACGACACCCGCGACCGTCCCCGTGACCGTCCCCGCCGACAGGACCGCTCCGTGAGCCAGCCGGCCGGCGTCGCGCCGCACGACCTCGACACCGTGCTGGTGGTCGACTTCGGCGCGCAGTACGCCCAGCTGATCGCCCGCCGGATCCGCGAGGCCCGCGTCTACTGCGAGGTGGTGCCGCACACCACACCCGTCGAGGAGTTGCTCGCGCGGGAGCCGAAGGCGCTCGTGCTGTCCGGCGGCCCGTCGTCGGTCTACGCCGAGGACGCGCCGCGGGTCGACCCGGCCACGTTCGAGGGCGGCGTGCCGGTGTTCGGGATCTGTTACGGGTTCCAGGCGATGGCCGCCGCGCTCGGTGGGAGCGTCGAACGGACCGGCACCGCGGAGTTCGGCGGTACCCCGCTGCAGGTGGCCGCCGGCGACTCGACGCTGTTCCACGGGCTGCCGGGCAAGCAGTCGGTCTGGATGTCGCACGGTGACGCCGTGACCGCTGCCCCGCCCGGTTTCGAGGTCGTGGCCAGCACCGACCACACGCCCGTCGCCGCGTTCGAGGACACGGACCGGCGGCTCGCCGGGGTCCAGTTCCACCCCGAGGTGCTGCACTCCGAACACGGCCAGGCCGTGCTCGAGCACTTCCTCTACGAGATCGCCGGCTGCGAGCCGACCTGGACCACCAGCAACGTCATCGACGAGCAGGTCGCGCTGATCCGGGCGCAGGTCGGCGACAAGCACGCCGTCTGCGGGTTGTCGGGCGGCGTCGACTCGGCGGTCGCCGCGGCTCTCGTCCAGCGCGCCATCGGTGACCAGCTGACCTGCGTCTTCGTCGACCACGGTCTGCTGCGCCAGGGCGAGCCCGAGCAGGTCGAGCGCGACTTCGTGGCGGCCACCGGCGTCGCGCTCAAGGTCGTGGACGCCCAGGACCGCTTCCTCGACGCGTTGGCCGGCGTGACCGACCCCGAGGCGAAGCGCAAGATCATCGGCCGCGAGTTCATCCGCGTGTTCGAGCAGGCCGCCCGGGAGGTGGTCGCGGACGCGGCCAGCGGCGGCGCCTCGGTCGATTTCCTGGTGCAGGGCACCCTCTACCCGGACGTGGTCGAGTCGGGCGGTGGCACCGGGGCCGCCAACATCAAGAGCCACCACAACGTCGGGGGTCTGCCGGACGACCTCGAGTTCGACCTGGTCGAACCGCTCCGCGCCCTGTTCAAGGACGAGGTGCGCAAGGTCGGGCTGCAGCTCGGTCTGCCCGCAGAGATCGTGTGGCGCCAGCCGTTCCCGGGGCCGGGGCTCGGCATCCGGATCGTCGGCGAGGTGACCCGCGACCGGCTGGCCACGCTGCGGTTGGCCGACGCGATCGCCCGCGAGGAGCTGACCGCCGCGGGGCTCGACCGGGACATCTGGCAGTGCCCGGTCGTCCTGCTCGGCGACGTCCGCTCGGTCGGGGTCCAGGGTGACGGCCGCACGTACGGTCACCCCATCGTGCTGCGTCCGGTCTCCTCGGAGGACGCGATGACCGCGGACTGGACCCGGGTGCCGAACGACGTGCTGGC
>NZ_JBBEBZ010000138.1:0-18811 GCF_040882075.1 Nitriliruptor sp. | reverse complement strand
GGCGAGTCGACCGACTCGGCCGATGCCGGCGAGTCCGCGCTCGCGGGCGAGTCCGGGGAGTCGGGGGAGTCGTCGCTCTCCGGCGAGTCGACCGGCATCGCGGCAGGTGCCGCCGCGACCGGGGCCTCGGCGGACGCCTTGCGGCGACGACCGAACAGGCCCCGCGAACGACCGGCCTTGGACTCCTCGATGACCTCGTCACCCGAGGTGGCGCCACGGTCGACGAGCTCGATGATGACCATGGGCGTGGAGTCGCCCTGGCGCGGCCCGAGCTTCAGGGTCCGGGTGTAGCCGCCGTTGCGGTCGGCGAAGCGCGGTGCGACCTCGTCGAACAGGTAGGCGACGACGTCGCGGTCACCGCGGAGCTGACCGAGGACGGCGCGACGGGAGGCGAGGTCACCTCGCTTGGCCTTGGTGATCAAGCGCTCGGCGTACGGGCGCAGCATCTTGGCCTTGGCCTGGGTGGTGGTGATGCGGCCGTGACGGAACAGATCGCTGGCCTGGTTGGCGAGGATGTGGCGCTGGTGCGCCGGTCCGCCGCCGAGCCGGGGCCCACGCTTCGGGGTCGGCATCTCTTCACTCCTACGGAGGGTTTCCGGGGCGTAAGCCCCGGCGACGAAGCTCGCTTCGTCGCGAGCTCTCGTTCTTGACTTGGCCCCAGAACGATCCTTCGGGGGCACTCGGGGGGCGGAGCCCCCCGAGGGTTACTCCTTGAGCGCGACACCGAGCTCGACGAGCTTCTCCTTGACCTCGTCCACCGACTTCGACCCGAAGTTGCGGATCTCGAGCAGGTCCTGCTCGGTGCGGTCGAGCAGCTCGCCGACGGTGCCGACGCCCTCGCGCTTGAGGCAGTTGTACGAGCGCACCGACAGGTCGAGGTCCTCGATGAGCATCGACTTGACCGGGTCCGTGCCGATGGAAGCCAGCGCTTCCTCGGGCGAGACCACGATGCCGCCGGGGCCCGAGGTCTCGAAGCCCGCGAACTGCTCGAAGAGGGCCTTGAGGGTCTCGCCGGCCGACGACAGTGCCTGCGCCGGGGTGAGCGAACCGTCGGTCTCGACGTCGAGGAGCAGCTTGTCGTAGTTGGTCATCTGCTCGACGCGGGTCGACTCGACGCGGTAGGCGACCCGACGGATCGGGCTGAAGACCGAGTCGATCGCGATGACACCGATGGGGTCGGTGCCTCGCTTGTTGGCGTCCGCCGTGACGTACCCGCGACCGCGCTCGACGGTCAGGTACATCTCGAGGTGGCCGTTGGCGTTCAGCGTCGCGATGTGGAGGTCCTCGTTGACGACCTCGACCTGCGACGGCGCGAAGATGTTCTCGGCGGTCAGGACACCGGGACCGTCACCACCGAGGAAGATCTCGACCGGCTCGTCGGACTCCGAGCGGACCACGAGGTCCTTGATGTTGAGGATGATGTCGGTGACGTCCTCCTTGACCCCCTCGATGGCCGAGAACTCGTGGAGGACCGAACCGCCCTCCGGACCCGCGGCCTGGGCCGAGGTGAACCGGATGCGGGTCACGGCCGCGCCCGGCACCGAGCTGAGGAGGGTGCGACGCAGCGAGTTGCCGATCGTGTACCCGAAGCCCGGCTCGAGCGGGTCGATGGTGAACCGCGAACGCAGGTTCTCCTCGAGGATCTCCTCCTCGAGGCGGGGCCGGTAGGCGGTGAAGGGCGAGCCGCCCTGCGTCTCGCCGAGCCCGAAGTTGTCGTCGTCGTAGAAGCCGAAGTCCGACATCGTGTGGTGTTCCTTCGCGTGAGGTGCGGTGGGGACGTCCCCCCACCGACACGCCGCCCTCGTTCCGGGTCCATCGGCGACGCGTCCGTAGCTCCCACGACCGGTGTTCCCGGGCCGGCGGTGGGCCCCGCGGCGGGCGCCGCGAGGGAGGCGCGCGCCCGCACCCGGTGGACGGGTGCGGGGCACGGCGGTGCCTTACTTGGAGTAGAGCTCGACGATCATCTGCTCGGTGACCGGCGCGTCGATCTGCGACCGGAGCGGAGCCTCGACGACCGTGACCGAGAACTGGTCGACGTCGGTCGACAGCCAGCCCGGCACGTCGCGCGACCCGAAGACCTCGAGCGAACCGACAACGGCCTGGCTCTGGCGCGACTTCTCGCGGATCTGCACGACGTCGCCCGGCTTGACCCGGTAGGACGGGATGTTGGTCGAGCGGCCGTTCACGGTGACGTGACGGTGGCTGACCATCTGGCGCGCTTCGGCCCGGGTCCGGGCGAAACCGCCGCGGTAGACCACGTTGTCGACCCGCAGCTCGAGCAGGATCAGCAGGTTCTCACCCGTGAGGCCGTCCCGGCGGGTGGCCTCCTCGTAGTAGCGGCGGAACTGCTTCTCGAGGACGCCGTAGTAGTAGCGCGCCTTCTGCTTCTCGCGGAGCTGGAGGAGGTACTCCGACTCCTTGATCCGGCCGCGGCCGTGCTCGCCCGGCGGGTAGGGGCGCTTCTCGAAGTTCTTGTCGTTGCCCTTGAGATCGACGCCGTAACGGCGCGACTTCTTGGTCATGGGGCCGGTGTAACGAGCCATGCGTGTCGGTCCTCCTCGGTCACCCCGTTCGGGGTGCCACGGGAACGCCACCGACCTTCGGGGCGCTCCTCCCCACCTTCGAGGTGGGGGCGTCAGCGGTTCAGGGACGAAGGCTCGTCAGGTGCGACGACGCTTCGGCGGGCGGCAGCCGTTGTGCGGCACGGGGGTGATGTCCTTGATGGACAGCACCTCGATACCTGCGGCGGCCAGGGTGCGGATCGCGGTCTCACGGCCGGCCCCGGGCCCCTTGCAGAGCACGTCGACCTTGCGGACACCGTTGTCGATCGCGGCCTTGGTGGCCTGCTCGGCGGCGACCTGCGCGGCGAAGGGCGTCGACTTGCGGCTGCCCTTGAAGCCGGCGTTGCCACCGGTCGACCAGCACAGCACGTTGCCCTGCTGGTCGGTGAAGGTGATGGTGGTGTTGTTGAACGTCGCCTTGATGTGGCACTTGGCGTGCAGGACGTTCTTGCGCTCGCGCTTGCGGCTGCGCTGCTTCTTCTGCGCCATCTGTTCTGTCCTCGTTCCGAGACCGCGTCGGGCCCTGTTGAGACGCCGGGAGGCCCGACGCGCCGCTCAGCTACTTCCGGGTCGGCTTGCGGAGACCGCCGACGGCCCGCTTGGGGCCCTTCCGCGATCGCGCGTTGGTGTGGGTGCGCTGACCACGGACCGGCAGACCGAGGCGGTGACGGATGCCCTGGTAGGAGCCGATCTCGATCTTGCGCTTGATGTTGTTGGCCACCTCGCGACGGAGGTCACCCTCGATCCGGTAGGCGTTCTCGATGTGCTGACGCAGCCGCTGGACCTCCTCGTCGGTGAGGTCGCGGACACGCGTGTCCGGTGAGACGTCGGTCGCGGCCAAGGTCTGCTCGGCTCGCGTCCGTCCGACGCCGTAGATGTAGGTGAGCGCGATCACCACCCGCTTCTCGCGGGGGATGTCGACGCCTGCGATACGTGCCATCAGATAGCTCCTCCGCTCAGCCCTGGCGCTGCTTGTGGCGTGGGTTGTCACAGATCACGCGCACGGCGCCCTTGCGACGGATGATCTTGCACTTGTCGCACATCTTCTTCACGGAAGGGTGGACCTTCACGTCGTGCTCCTTCGGCGGTTCGTACGACCCGGGTGGTCGTCCGCGGTGCGGGGCTTTCCGTCGCCTCGCGCTCGGGGCGCGAGATCGATCGGGGCCTCACCCCAGGGCCTGCCTCCGTGCCCGAGATGGGGGGTCGGGGGCGGCCAGCCTGTCTGCAGCGACGCGCTCGGGCGCGTCGCGTTGTCGCCCCCGAACTCGGGGCGCGGTGTTGGGTCCTACTTGTAGCGGTAGGTGATGCGACCGCGGGTCAGGTCGTAGGGCGAGAGCTCGACGACCACCTTGTCCCCCGGCAGGATCCGGATGTAGTGCATCCGCATCTTGCCGGAGATGTGCGCGAGCACGTTGTGCCCGTTCTCGAGCTCCACCCGGAACTGTGTGTTGGGGAGGGCCTCGGTGACGACGCCCTCCACCTGGATGGACTCTTCCTTCTCGCTCACGCTCGCTCCGCGGTCGGTGGTGCTGAGGTCACGGGACCACCGTCAGGTGCTCCAGCCACCTCGGCCGAGCGCGCGCGAACCAGCAGCGGGCGTGGGAGGTGGGACGTGACGAAGCCCTGCCACCTGGCAGGGCGCTACGGGAGGGTACCCACCGGGCGGCGGAGCCGGCAACCCGCGCTCTTCGCGCACGTCACGCTCACACCGCCCCGGTGGCCGCCACGGGGCTCGAGGGCTCGTCGGAACGGGCGGTCAGCACCACCGGGCCGTCGTCGGTGATGGCGATGGTGTGCTCCCAGTGGGCCGACAGCGACCCGTCCGCGGTGACCACGGTCCAGCCGTCCTCGAGCGTCTCGGTCCGCTGCGAGCCGAGGTTGAACATCGGTTCGACGGCGATGACCCACCCGACCGACAGCTTCGATCCGCGTCCGGCGGTGCCGTAGTTCGGCACGGACGGATCCTCGTGCAGCGCGCGACCGATGCCGTGGCCGACGTACTCGCGGACCACGCCGAACCCGTGCTCGTCCGCCACCGCTTCGATGGCGGACCCGACGTCGCCGAGGGGGATCCCGTGGACGATCTGGTGGTCCAGGGAGGTGCAGAGGGTGGCGGGGAAGCCCCGGTAGCCCTTGAACGACGGCACCGCCCCGTGCCCCGTGATGACCTCCTCCGCGATGCGGTCGAGGTCCAGGGTGGACATGCCCGGCCGCAGGCGTGCGGCGACCTCCTCGTGCGCGGCGGCGACCACCGCGCCGGCGCGGGCCATCCGCGTGATCTCCTCGCGGGACCTGCGGATGATCACTGATCGCTCAGGAGGTCGGTGGGCCGGCGACCTGCTCGAGGGTCTCCATCGCACGCGCGGTCACGGCGTCCATGGTGCCGACCGCCTCGATGCGGCGCAGTTCGCCGCGCGCGTCGTAGAAGGCGACCAGCGGTTCGGTCTGGTCGCGGTAGACCTCGAGCCGGTTGCGCACCACGTCCTCGGTGTCGTCGGCCCGCTGCTCGAGTTCGCCTCCGCACGCGTCGCAGACCCCCTCGGTCTCGGGCGGGTCGGACTCGACCTGGTAGATCCGGCCGCACGCCGAGCAGGTCTTGCGGCCGGTCAGCCGGCGGATCACCTCGTCCTGGTCGACGACCAGCTCGAGCACGACGTCGAGCGGTGCGCCGCGTTCGGACAGCAGCCCATCGAGCGCTTCGGCCTGCGGGACGGTGCGGGGGAACCCGTCGAACAGGAACCCCGCGGCCGCATCGGGTTCGGCGAGCCGGTCGCCCACCATGCCGATGATGACGTCGTCGGGGACGAGGTCACCGGCGTCCATGAACCGCTTGGCCTCCGCGCCGAGCGGGGTGCCCGCGGCGACGTTGGCACGCAGGATGTCCCCGGTCGAGATGTGCGGGACGTGGTAGGCCTCGACGATCCGGGCTGCCTGGGTGCCCTTCCCGGCACCGGGAGGTCCGAGCAGGATGGTTCGCACGTCGTTGGCCCTTCGTCTCGGCCGGTGGTCGCCGGCACGTGGCGGTGGTGACTAGCTGATGAACCCCTCGTAGTTGCGCTGCATCAGCTGCGACTCGATCTGCTTCATGGTCTCGAGCCCCACACCGACCATGATCAGCAGCGACACACCGCCGAGCGGGAACGAGGGGATGTTGGCCACGGCCATGAAGATGAAGGGGATCACCGCGATGGCGGCGAGGTAGAGCGAGCCCGGCAGCGTGATGCGGGTCAGGACCCGGTCGAGGTACTCGGCGGTCTGCCGTCCGGGACGGATGCCCGGGATGAAGCCGCCGTAGCGTTTCATGTTGTCGGCGACCTCGATCGGGTTGAACGCGATGGCGGTGTAGAAGTAGGCGAAGAAGATCGTCATCGCCGCGAACACCGCGATGAAGACCCAGCTGCGTGGGTCCTCGAGGTAGGTCGTGACGAAGTTCTGCACCGCGGTGATGCCGCTGATCTGCCCGAACAGGCCCGGCAGGTACAGCAGCGACGAGGCGAAGATGACCGGGATGACGCCGGCCTGGTTGACCTTCAGCGGGATGTAGGTCGACTGGCCGCCGTAGCTGCGGCGACCGACCTGGCGCCGGGCGTACTGCACCGGGATGCGGCGCTGGCCCTGCTCCATGAAGACGACGGCCACGCAGACGAAGGCGCCGAGCAGCATCAGCGCGGCGATCCACTCCCAGCCACCGAACGACGATCCGGCCTGCTTCTCGATGCGGACCTGCTGGAACTGCGACGGGAACTGGCTGATGATCGACACGAAGATGAGCAGCGACATGCCGTTGCCGACACCACGCTGGGTGATGAGCTCACCGAGCCACATGATCAGCGACGTCCCGGCGGTCAGGGTGATGACGATCAGCACGACCGTCCAGGTGCCGCCGAGGACGACGTTCTCACCGAAGGCCGCGCCGTTGCGGGCCAGGGTGACCAGGCCCGTGGCCTGGAGGATGGCGAGCGCCACGGTGATGTAGCGCGTGTACTGGGTGATCTTCTTGCGGCCCTGCTCACCCTCGCGCTGGAGCGTCTCGAGCTTGGGGATGACCACCGCGAGCAGCTGCATGATGATGCTGGCGGTGATGTACGGCATGATCCCGAGCGCGAAGATCGCCATCTGTTGGAGCGCACCGCCGGCGAACACGTTGACGATGCCGACGATGTTGGCGGCTTCACCGACACCCGTCGCCTGGCGCAGCAGGTCGACGTTCACGCCCGGGACGGGGATCCAGGCCCCGATGCGGTAGACGGCGATCATCGCCAGCGTGAACAGCAGCTTGCGCCGCAGGTCGGGGATCTTGAAGGCGTTGACGAACGCGCGGAGCATGGGGTCCTCGTCGGCGACTTGATGCCAGCGGGGCTACGGAGCGGGCTGCGGAGGCGTCGTGGCGCCCCGTGTCCCGATCGTCGCTTCCCCGCCAGGCCCCCGACGACCGGCCGAAGGCGTCGGGGGTGCAGGAGCGTAGCCCGTCAGCGGACGGTGCCCCCAGCGGCGGAGATCTTCTCGGCGGCGGTGGCCGAGATGGCGTCGACGTCGACGGTGAGGGCCTTGGACAGGTCCCCGTTGCCGAGCACCTTGACCGGGCCCTTCTTGCCGACCAGGCCCTTGGCCCGCAGGCTCTCCGCGGTGACCTCGTCGCCGGCCTCGAAGGACGCTTCGAGCTTGGCGACGTTGATCACGTGGAAGTAGACCTTGTTCGGGTTGTTGAACCCGGGGGCCTTCGGCTGGCGCCGGATCATGGGCATCTGACCGCCCTCGAACCCGGCGGGGACGGTGCCGCGCGCGCCCGTGCCCTTGGTACCACGACCGGCGGTCTTGCCGCCCTTGCCGCGGTCACCACGACCGACGCGCTTCTTGGTGTGCTTGGAACCCTCTGCGGGCTTCAGGTGATGGAGCTTCACGCGTCCACCTCCTCGAAGGTCACGAGGTGCGGCACCTTCTTGAGCATGCCGCGGATCTCGGGGCGGTCCGGCTGGGTCACGGTGTGGCGGATCCGCTTGAGACCGAGCGAACGCACGGTGTCACGCTGGTCCTGCGGGCGACCGATGACCGACCGGGTCTGGGTGATGCGCAGCGTCTTGGCGGCCATCAGGCACCCCCGCGCATCGTCTCGAGCATCGCCTTCGGGGCCACGTGCTCGACCGGCTTGTCCCGGAGCGCGGCGATCTGGTGCGCGGAGCGCTGGCTCTGCAGACCGGCCACGGTCGCGTGGACGACGTTGATCGGGTTCGCGGTGCCGAGCGACTTGGCCAGCAGGTCGCTGATGCCGGCGGCCTCGATGACCGCACGGACCGGACCACCGGCGATGACACCGGTACCGGGGGCGGCGGGCTTGAGCATCACGCGACCGGCGCCTGCGCGACCGACGACCGGGTGCACGATGGTGTTGCCCACCATCGGGACCTTGAAGAAGTTCTTCTTGGCCTCCTCGACACCCTTCTGGATCGCCGACTGCACCTCCTTGGCCTTGCCGTGTCCGACGCCGACCATCCCCTTGCCGTCACCGACGACGACGAGGGCGGTGAACTGGAAGCGTCGACCACCCTTGACGACCTTGGAGACGCGGTTGATGGCGACGACGCGCTCGTCGAACTGCTCCTGCTGACGACCGCCGCCACGCTGGTTGTCGCGGCCTCGGCCGCGGCCTGGGCCGCCGCCACCGCGGTTGTTGGGTCCTGCCATGATGAGCTCCTCGTGTCGCGCTGGCGCGTCAGAACTTCAGACCAGCGTCGCGGGCACCCTCGGCGAGGGCGGCGACGCGACCGGCGTAGCGGTTGCCACCGCGGTCGAAGACCACGGTGGTGATGCCCTGCTCGACGGCGCGTTCGCCGATGAGCTTGCCGACCTGGCGGGCGGCGTCGATCTTGCCGCCGTCCTCGCTGGTCTCGATGCCCGACTCGCGCGACGAAGCGGCGACGAGCGTGCGTCCCTCGCGGTCGTCGATCAGCTGGGCGTAGATGTTGGTGTTGGAGCGGTAGACCGACAGGCGCGGTTGCGCCGCGATCCCGCGGATGGTCTTCCGGGTGCGCTGGTGACGGCGCCGACGCGCCTCGCGCTTCCTGCTCGCCTGCATGGTGATCCTCCTCGTGCCCCGTCGCCGGGGCGGTCCTCGTGCGTGCACCGGGGGCCGGGCGGTGGTCGTGCCTGGCCGCGTCGCGGTGTCCACGAGCCCGGACCGGTCGGTCCGGGCGGCGGCGCCACCTGCCTCCAGCTGCGGAGCGGTGACACCGCTGGTGTTCGGGTGCTGGCCTACCGGCCGGCGGCCTTGCCGGCCTTGCGGCGGATGATCTCACCCTCGTACTTGATGCCCTTGCCCTTGTAGGGCTCGGGCGGACGCACCTTGCGGATGTTGGCAGCGACCTGGCCGACGAGCACCTTGTCGATGCCGCTGACCTCGATGCGGGTCGGCTGCGGGACGTTGAGCAAGATCCCGTCCGGGGCCTCGATCAGCACCGGGTGGCTGTAGCCGACCTGGAGCTCGACGTCCGAACCCTTCGATGCGGCGCGGTACCCGACGCCGACCAGCTCGAGGTTCTTGGCGTACCCGGCGGTGACGCCCTCGACCATGTTGGCGATGAGGGTACGGACCAGGCCCCAGCGCGCGCGGTGCATGCGCTCGGTGCCGTCGGGGGTGACCACGATGGCGCCGTCGTCGTCGGTGCTGAGCGAGATGCCCTCAGGCATGGTCCGCGTCAGCTCACCCTTCGGGCCCTTCACCGTGACGGTGAGGCCATCGAGCGAGGCGTCGACACCGTCGGGGACGGGGACGGGGATCTTTCCGATGCGGGACATGTCAGCTCCTCACCAGACGTACGCGATGACCTCGCCGCCCACGCCAGCCCTGCGCGCGGTGCGGTCGGTCATCAAGCCGTCGTTGGTGGACAGGATCGCGACGCCGAGACCACCGAGCACGCGGGGGATCTCGTCGCGCTTGACGTAGACGCGCAGCCCCGGCTTGGAGATGCGACGCAGGCCGGCGATCACGCGTTCGCGGTTCGGGCCGTACTTCATGGTCACGTGCAGCGTCGCCTGCGGCGAGGTGTCCTCGACGCGGTAGCCGGTGATGTAGCCCTCCTCCTCGAGGATGCGGGCCACGTTCACCTTGACCTTCGACGACGGCATGGACGCCGCGTCGTGGTAGGCGATCGACGCGTTGCGGATACGCGTCAGCATGTCCGCCACAGGGTCGGTCATCGTCATGGGTTCATCTCCTGGGGTTACCGGCACTCGTCCGGCACTTCCCTGTCGGTTGCCTGGGGTTACCAGGACGCCTTGCGGATGCCGGGGAGCTCCCCCGCATGTGCCATCTCGCGGAAACAGATGCGGCACAGCCGGAAGCGCTTGAAGACGGCGCGCGGACGGCCGCAGCGCTCGCAGCGGGTGTAGTTCTGGACGCCGTACTTCGCGCCGCGCTTGGTCTGGACGATCTTGGAGGTCTTGGCCATGTCAGCTCTCCTGGCCCTTGGCGAACGGGAAGCCGTAGGCGGCGAGGAGGGCCTGACCCTGCTCGTCGTTCTCGGCCGTGGTCACGACGGTGATGTCCATGCCGCGGACCGCGTCGATGTCGTCGTAGTCGATCTCGGGGAACACCAGCTGTTCGGTGAGCCCGAAGGTGAAGTTGCCGTTGCCGTCGAACTTCGCGTTGATCCCGCGGAAGTCGCGGATGCGGGGCAGCGCGACCGACAGGAGCCGGTCGAAGAACTCCCACATGCGGGCGCCCCGGAGGGTGACCTTGACGCCGATCGGCATGCCCTCGCGCAGCTTGAAGGCCGCGATCGACTTGCGGGCGCGGTTCACGCGGGGCTTCTGACCGGTGATGATCGTCAGGTCGCGGATCGCACCCTCGAGCGCCTTGCTGTCGCTGACCGCCTCGCCGAGCCCGATGTTGACGACGATCTTGTCGAAGCGCGGGACCTGCATGGCGTTGATGCCGAGCTGGTCCTTGAGCGCCGGGGCGATCTCGTCGCGGTACCGGACCTTCAGGCGCGGCTCAGCGGGCGCCGCTGCGGTGGTGTCGGTGTCGCTCATGGTGGGGTTCCTTCAAGGTGTCCGGTGACTCGTCCTCGTGGACCTGGATCGGTCCGCGTGCGCCCTGTTCCCGGGCGTGCAGCGGCGGGCCTGCCGGCTCGGGTCGATCAGAACGTGGCGGCGCACTTCTTGCAGGTGCGGACCTTGGAGCGGCGGTCACCCTCGGTGGCGTAGGTGAAGCCGACGCGGGTCGCGGCGTCGCACTTGGGGCAGACGGGCATCACGTTCGAGATGTGGACCGGAGCCTCGGTCTCGATGATGCCGCCCTCCTGGGCGCCGCGCCCGGTCTGCTGGACGCGCTGGTGCTTCTTGACGTAGTTCACGCCTTCGACCAGCACGCGGTCGCGGTCGAGGTAGAGCTTGACGACGCGGCCGGTCTTGCCCGCGTCCTTGCCAGCGATGACCGCGACCTGGTCGTCCTTACGGATGCGTCGCATCACAGCACCTCCGGTGCGAGCGAGATGATCCGCATGAACTTGCCGTCGCGCAGCTCGCGCGCCACGGGGCCGAAGATGCGGGTTCCACGGGGCGTGCCGTCGGGGCGGACGATCACGCACGCGTTGTCGTCGAAGCGGACGTAGCTGCCGTCGGGGCGGCGACGTTCCTTGATGGTGCGCACCACGACGCAGCGCACCACCTCGCCCTTCTTGACGTTGGAGGCCGGGATGGCGTTCTTGACCGTCCCGACGAACACGTCGCCGACGGACGCGTAGCGCCGCCCGGACCCCCCGAGCACGCGGATGCACAGCACCTCACGGGCCCCGGAGTTGTCCGCGACCTTCAGCCGCGATTCCTGCTGGATCATGGTTCTTCCTGCTTCTAGGCGTCGGGAGTGGCACCGGTGGGCTACCGCGGGGGGTCGGTCGAACCGTCCCCCCGCGGGGGCTCACTTGGCGCGTTCGACGACGGACTGGAGGCGCCAGCGCTTCAGCTTCGAGATCGGGCGGGTCTCGGCGATGCGGACCGTGTCACCGACACCGGCATCGTTGGTCTCGTCGTGGACGTGGTACTTCTTCGAGACCTTCATCGACTTGCCGTAGAGCGGGTGGGTGGTGCGCCGCTCGACACGGACGATGATGGTCTTGTCCTGCACGTCCGAGACGACCACGCCCTGCCGAACCTTCCGGCTGGTGGTGCGCTCTGCTGGCACCGCGTTGTTGTCGCTCATCGGTTGGTCTCCACATCGCTGGTCACGGCGGCGAGTTCGCGCTCACGCATCACGGTGAGGACGCGGGCGACCTCGCGCTTGACCTGCTTGATCCGTCGGGGGTCATCGAGCTGTCCGGTGACGATCTGGAAACGGAGGTTGAACAGCTCCTCCTTCCCTTCGGCCAGCTTCTCGAGCAGCTCGTCGTCCTGGAGCTCGCGTAGTTCGGCGGCGGTGCTCATTCGCCCCCCTCCTCTCGCTTCACGAACTTGGTCTTGACCGGCAGCTTGTGCGACGCCTTGCGCATCGCCTCACGTGCCAGGTCCTCGTCGACGCCGGAGAGCTCGAACATGATCCGGCCGGGCTTGACCGGCGCGACCCAGTGGTCGGGCGAGCCCTTGCCCGAACCCATGCGGGTCTCGAGCGGCTTCTTGGTGATGGAGCGGTCGGGGAACAGCGTGATCCGGACCTTGCCGCCACGCTTGATCGCACGGGTGATGGCGATACGAGCGGACTCGATCTGCCGTGCGGTGATCCAGCCGGGCGAGGTGGCCATGAGGCCGTAGTCGCCGACGTAGACCTGCGTGTGGCCCTTGGACAGGCCCTTCATCGGCCGCGGACGGTGCTGCTTCCTGTGCTTGACGCGCTTCGGAGCCAGCATCAGCTGTCACCTTCCTTCGCGTCGCCCCCAGCTGGAGGCGCGGAGTCGTCGTCGTCCCCGGCGGGAGGCGCGGTCGTGGCGGCCTCGGCCTGCTCGACCGCATCGGCCGGCTTGGCCGGGCTCTCGTCGGCCGCCGCCGGGGCACCCTCGGTGCTGGTGTCCTCGGTCGGGGCCGCCGCGGGGGCGTCGGCCGCGTCGGTCGGAGCGTTCACCTCGTGGGGCGCCTCGGGGGCGTCCTCGCCGACGATCTGCTCGACCGGCATGGCGCCGGACTGGGGCGGTGCGGACTCGGTGGTGGCCGGGGTGTCGGCGCTCTTGGGGGTCTCTCCCGCCTCGGTCACGCTGGTCGGAGCCGGCGCGGGGGCGTTCGAGGCATCCGCGGCCGGTGCGGCCGGGGTGCGGGGCTTGGAACCGACGCCGGTCGCCTTCTTGGCGATCGACGCGGCCTTGCGGGCGGACTTGCGCCGCGGTCGGTCGTCGACCGGGCGGCCCTCGGCGAGGGCGCGGGCACGGTCCATGGCGCGAGCCGCTTCGGCTTCCTCGCCGGACCCGATCTGGTCACCGGTGTAGACCCAGACCTTGACGCCGATGCGACCGAAGGTGGTGCGCGCCTCGTCGAAGCCGTAGTCGACCTTGGCCCGCAGCGTGTGCAGCGGGACGCGGCCCTCGCGGTACCACTCGGTGCGGCTCATCTCGGCGCCGCCGAGGCGACCCGAGACCTGGATCCGGATGCCCTTGGCGCCGGCCTTCATCGCCGACTGGACCGCGCGACGCATGGCGCGACGGAACGAGACCCGGCCGCGCAGCTGCTCGGCGACGTTGTAGGCCACGACCTGCGCGTCGAGCTCGGGGTTCTTGATCTCGATGATGTTGAGCTTGACCTTCTTGCCGGTCAGCTTCTCGAGACCACTGCGGATGGCGTCGGCTTCCGAGCCGCGACGACCGATGACGATGCCGGGTCGCTGCGCCTGGACGCTGACCTCGACGTTGTCCCGGGTGCGGGTGATGTCGATGCGCGACACGCCGGCGTGACGGACGCGCTCACGGATGTGGCCCCGCACGCGGTCGTCCTCGTGGAGGTACGCGGCGTAGTCCTTCTTGTTCGCGATCCACTTGGACTTCCAGTCGGTGGTGACACCGAGACGGAACCCGTAGGGGTTGACCTTCTGACCCATGTCTTTTTCCTCTAGTCCGAGACCGGCAGGTGCCTGGAAAGGCACACAGCACCTGCCGCCGCTCAGTCGTCCTGCGCGGGCGTGACCACGACGGTGATGTGGCTGGTCCGCTTCCGGATGCGGTACGCCCGCCCCAGAGCGCGCGGCTGGTAGCGCTTGAGCGTCGGACCCTCGTCGGCGAACGCGGCGTGCACGATCAGTTCGTCGGGGTCGAGCTCGTCGTTGTTCTCCGCGTTGGCGACCGCCGAGTTCAGGACCTTCAGCAGCGGCTTGGCGGCCGCGACCTTCTCGCTGAACTGCAGCACGCGCTGCGCTTCACCGACGGACATGCCGACGATGATCGGGGTGAGCTGGCGGACCTTGTACGGCGATACCCGCACGTACTTCGCGGTCGCCTTGACCTTGGTGATCACTTAAGAACTCCTCGGAACGTCACGTCCCGTGTGCGCTGGATCTAGCGCCGCTTCTTGGCGGCCTGCTTCTCGCCGGCGCCGCCCCACTTGATGGCGCGGGTGGGGGCGAACTCGCCGAGCTTGTGGCCGACCATCGACTCGGTGACGTAGACGGGCACGTGCTTCTGCCCGTCGTGCACCGCGATGGTGTGGCCGACCATCTCGGGGAAGATCGTGGAACGTCGCGACCACGTCTTGATGACGCGCTTCTCGCCCTTCTCGTTCTGGGCGTCCACCTTCTTCATGAGGTGGTCGTCGACGAAGGGACCCTTCTTCAGGCTGCGGGGCATATGTCAGCGCCTCCGGTTCTTGCCGCGACGGCGGATGATGTACTGGTCGGACGCCTTGGATCTGCGGGTGCGGCGCTCGGGGTTGCCCCACGGGTCGACGGGGTGACGGCCGCCGGAGCTCTTGCCCTCACCACCACCGAGGGGGTGGTCGACCGGGTTCATGGCGACACCACGGGTCTGGGGACGCACGCCCTTCCAACGGGTGCGGCCGGCCTTGCCGAGCTTGATCAGCTCGTGCTCCTCGTTGCCGACCGAGCCGATGGTCGCGCGGCACCGCGCGTCCACCAGCCGGATCTCGCCGGAGGGCAGCCGCACCGCGGCCATCTTCCCCTCCTTGGCGAGGAGCTGGATGGCCGTGCCGGCCGAGCGACCCATCTTGGCGCCGCCGCCCGGACGCAGCTCCACCGCGTGGATGGTGGTACCGACCGGGATGTTGCTCAGCGGCAGGGCGTTGCCGATCTTGATGTCGGCGGTGGGACCCGACTCGACCAGCTGCCCGACCTTGATGTTGCGCGGCGCGATGATGTAGCGCTTCTCGCCGTCGTGGTAGTGCAGCAGGGCGATGCGCGAGGACCGGTTCGGGTCGTACTCCACGGCGGCGACCGTCGCGGGGACCCCGTCCTTGTTGCGACGGAAGTCGATGAGCCGGTACTTGCGTTTGTGGCCGCCGCCGCGGTGACGGCTGGTGATGCGGCCGTGCACGTTGCGGCCCGCCTTCTTGGGCAGCGGTGCGAGCAGCGACTTCTCCGGGGTCCCCCGGGTGATGGTGTCGAAGTCGCTGACGGACGCACCGCGCCGAGCCGGCGTGGTGGGCTTGAACTTACGGATGGCCATGAGGGTGCCTCGTGTCCTGGTCGACCAGCCTTACAGGCCGGCGTCGAACAGCTCGATCTCGTCACCGGGGGCGAGCGTCACGATGGCGCGCTTGGTGTTGGCGCGCTTGCCCACGATCAGTCCGCGGCGCTTCTTCTTGCCGGCGCGGTTGAGCGTGTTCACACCTGTGACGCGGACGTCGAAGATCTTCTCGATCGCCTGCTTGATCTCGGTCTTGTTCGAGCGCGGGTCGACGATGAAGGTGTACTTGCCCTCGTCGAGCAACCCGTAGGTCTTCTCGGAGATCACCGGTCGGAGGATGATGTCGCGGGGGTCCTTCACTTGGCCACCTCCTCGCTGGTCGGCGTGCTCGCTTCGCTGCGCTCGACGGTCTCGGTCTCGGTCGGTGTGCTCGTGCGGCGGCCGGTGCCGATCAGCTCGAGCGCGGCCTCGTCGAACACGACCACGTCGCTGCGGAGCACGTCGTAGACGTTGAGCTGGTCGACGGTCAGCATGTGGACGTGCTGCAGGTTGCGGAACGACCGCAGCGTCGGCTGGTGCAGGTCGCCGAGGACCACGAGGACGCGCTTGACGTCACCGTGCCCGAGGGCGGCCAGCGCCGCGACGGCGTCGCGGGTCTTGGGAGCCTCGAAGGCCAGGTCGCGAACGACCGTGATCGCACCGAGCTGGGCGCGGTCGGTCAGCGCCGAACGCAGCGCCGCTCGCTTGACCTTCTTGTTGACCCGCTGCGCCCAGTTCGACGGGGTGCGCCCGTGGGCGACACCACCACCGACCCACTGCGGCGAGCGGATCGAGCCCTGACGGGCGCGGCCGGTGCCCTTCTGGCGGAAGGGCTTGGCCCCACCACCAGCGACCTGGGCGCGGGTCTTGGTCTTGTGGGTGCCCTGGCGCGCCGCCGCGAGCTGCGCGGTGACGACCTGGTGCATCACCGGGACGTTGACGGTCCCGGCGAACCAGGTCTCGGGCAGATCGACGGTGCCGACCTTCGACCCCTGGAGGTCGTGGACATCGATGGACGTGGACATCAGCTCTCACCACCCGTGGTCGCAGGTACGCGCGCCTTGACGCCGCTGCGGATCAGGACCACGGAGCCGTCGGCGCCAGGGACCGCGCCCGAGACCAGGATCAGACCGTGCTCGGTGTCGGTCGACACCACCTTGAGGTTCTGGATGGTGACGCGCTCGCCACCCATGCGACCGGCCATCCGCGTGCCCTTGAAGGTGCGGCCGGGGGTCGCGCAGGCGCCGACGGCACCCGGGTGACGGTTCTTCTTCTTGACGCCGTGCCCGTCGCCGAGGCCGTGGAAGTTGTGTCGCTTCATGACACCGGCGTAGCCCTTGCCCTTGCTGGTGCCGGTCACGTCGATGACCTCGCCAGCGGCGAAGGTGTCCACGGTGACCGTCGAGCCGAGCTCGGGCAGCTCGTCACCGTCGGCGAGCCGCAGCTCGACGAGGACCTTGGCCGCATCGATCCCCGCCTTGGCGAGGTGACCGGCGGCTGGCTTGGAGACGTGCTTCTTGGTGCCGTAGGCGAGCTGGACGGCGGTGTAGCCGTCCGTCTCGGGGGTCTTGAGCTGGGTGACCGTGCAGGGACCGGCCTGCACCACGGTCACCGGCACGACGCGCTGTTCGTCGTCGAAGACCTGCGTCATGCCGAGCTTCACCCCAAGGATGCCCTTGGAAGCCATCGTCGTTCCCTTCATCTTCTTCGCGTCGTGTCGCGCACGTGGAGCTGGTCGGCCGCTCGCCCGGGTCGGGCGTGGCCGCCGCCCCGCGAGGGGCGCTGCGGTGTCAGAGCTTGATCTCGATGTCGACGCCCGCCGGCAGCGACAGACCCATCAGCTTGTCGATGGTCTTCTGCGTCGGCTGGTGGATGTCGATGAGACGCTTGTGCGTACGCATCTCGAAGTGCTCCCGCGAGTCCTTGTACTTGTGGGGCGAACGGATGACGCACCACACGTTGCGCTCGGTCGGCAGCGGGACCGGTCCGGTGACGTGCGCCCCGGTGGCCTCGACGGTGTCCACGATCTCACGTGCGGACTTGTCGAGGACCTCGTGGTCGTACGCCTTGAGGCGGATGCGGATCTTCTGATCGGCCATGTGTCTTCTTCTCTTCTCGTCGTCGCGATCCGTGACCGGCACGGATGCAGAGACGACTCAGGCGGTGATCTTGGTGACGCGGCCAGCACCCACGGTGCGGCCACCCTCACGGATGGCGAACTTCAGACCCTCGTCCATCGCGATCGGCTGGATCAACTCCACCGACATCTCGGTGTTGTCACCCGGCATCACCATCTCCACACCATCAGGCAACGTGACCGCACCGGTCACATCCGTGGTCCGGAAGTAGAACTGCGGCCGGTAGTTGTCGAAGAACGGCGTGTGACGACCACCCTCCTCCTTGGACAGCACGTACACCTGCGCATCGAAGGTGGTGTGCGGCGTGATCGACCCCGGAGCAGCCAACACCTGCCCACGCTCGACCTCCTCCTTCTTGGTCCCACGCAGCAACACACCCACGTTGTCACCCGCCATCCCCTCATCGAGGAGCTTGCGGAACATCTCCACACCCGTGACCGTGGTCGAGGTGGTGTCACTCAGACCGATGATCTCGATGGTGTCACCCACGTTGACCTTGCCACCCTCGATCCGCCCAGTGACCACCGTGCCACGACCCGTGATCGAGAACACATCCTCGATCGGCATGATGAACGGCTTGTCCAACGCCCGCTCCGGCACCTCGAAGAACTCATCCACCGTCGACATCAACTCGAGGACCTTGGACTCCCACTCCTCATCACCCTCGAGCGCCTTCAACGCACTCACCCGCACGATCGGGGTGTCCGCATCGAACTCGTAGGACTCGAGCAGCTCGGAGACCTCCATCTCCACCAGCTCCAGAAGCTCCTCATCATCGACCATGTCGCACTTGTTCAGCGCCACGATCAACTTCGGCACACCAACCTGACGCGCCAGCAACACGTGCTCACGGGTCTGCGGCATCGGACCATCCGTGGCCGACACCACCAAGATCGCGCCATCCATCTGCGCAGCACCCGTGATCATGTTCTTGACGTAGTCCGCGTGACCCGGCGCATCCACGTGCGCGTAGTGCCGGTTATCGGTCTCGTACTCCACGTGCGAGACGTTGATCGTGATCCCCCGCTCACGCTCCTCCGGCGCCTTATCGATCGCATCGAACGCCATCGACTGCACGTTCGGGTTCAACTTGTGCAACACACTCGTGATCGCCGCCGTCAACGTCGTCTTGCCATGATCGACGTGACCGATCGTGCCGATGTTCATGTGCGGCTTGTTCCGCTCGAACTTCTCCTTGGCCATCTGGGGCCCTCCTTGAGGTGTCGCGCGCCGGCGTCGGCGGGGTGTGTGGGTGTCGGTGTGTGGCGGGGGGGATCGGTCCGGGCGGACCGGCTCCGCGCGTGGCGGAGCGGGGACTCACTCGCCGCGGACCTTCGCGACGATCTCCTCCTGGATGTTGGACGGCGCCGGCTCGTAGGCACCGAACTGCATCGTGTAGCTCGCGCGGCCCTGAGTCGCGGAGCGCAGGTCGGTGGAGTAGCCGAACATCTCCGACAGCGGGACGCGGGCCTTGACCACGAGCGCGTTGCCGCGCTGTTCCTGGCCCTGGATCATCCCGCGGCGG
>NZ_JBBEBZ010000137.1:0-18901 GCF_040882075.1 Nitriliruptor sp. | reverse complement strand
CTGAGGCTAGCTAGCCACCCACCGCGTGGGGAGGTCGGTCCCGCGCCGCCCGCGACGTCGCCTACCGTCCCGAACTCACCTCTCGAGGGGATGGTGCTGCGCGTGCGCGTGGTGGGGGAGGTTCGCCCGAGCACCTCGCGGGTGCTGCTGGCGGTGCTGTTGCTGGCCGTCGGGCTCGCCGGCTGCCCCGGTCCCTCAGCTCGAGATGGTGCGGAGGATGCGATCTGGACCGTGGTGCACGTCGTCGACGGTGACACGGTCGACGTGCGCGCCGGTGACGGGCGTCAGGAGCGGATCCGGATCGTCGGGATCGACACCCCGGAGCGAGGGGAGTGTGGGTTCGGGCCGTCGTCGTCGACGATGGAGTCGCTCGTCCTCGAACGCGAGGTGGAGGTCACCCTGGCCGCACGTGACGAGCGCGACCGCTACGGCCGCCTGCTGGCCTACATCGACGTCGAGGGGGTCGATGCCGGTCTGACGCTCATCGAGGCGGGGCTGGCCGTCGCCCGCTACGACAGCCGTGACGGCTACGGCCGCCACCCGCGCGAGGAGCGTTACGTCGCGGCGGACGCGGCGACCGAGCACCTCTGCTCCCGCGAGTAGCCGCAGCTTGGGGGCACCCTCGCCACCGGTGGGCAGCAGCGGGCGTTGTGGGCAGGACGCCGGACTCACCGAGGGTCGCTGCCGTAGGCGTCGCCGCGGTGTCTGATGGCGACGACGCGCACGGTCCTGTCGTCGCGCAGCTCGTAGATGGTGCGGTAGACCCCGACGCGGTAGGACCGCAGCCCCGTGAGTCGTCCGCGCAGCTGGTGGCCGATCTCCGGCTCACGCTCGAGCTCGCCGAGCTCGCCGAGCTCGCCGAGCGCGTCGAGCACCGCGTCCGCGAGCAGGAAGTCCAGCGCCGCCAGCGCATCACGCGCGGTGCGTGTGAGCAGGACGTGAGCCACTACGGACGGTCGCGGGCAGTGTGCTCAGCGCGGATCTCGTCGAGGCCGGCGACGTCACCGGCAGCCAGGTCATCGAGGCCTCGCCGGATCGCCGCCAGCGCGCCCTCGTCGGAGAGGATCTCTGCGGTCTCCTCCAGGGCCTCGTACTCATCGACCGGGACGAGCACCGCTGCGGGCCGGCCGCGACGGGTGACCGTCACGTGTTCACGACGGTCGGCAACCTCGTCGAGCAGGTCGGCGAGGTGGGTGCGGAACTCTCGGACGGGCACGGTCTTCGACATGCCCGGAGTGTACCTCCCTGCGTACACCGGGTGTCCTGGCTGGCCGCGTGAGCTGCGGCGACGCGCGTGGCACCGGAGGACGACCGCCGTGTCGATCCTGCGCCTCGGGTCCATCCATCGACGCGCCGAACCCAGCTTCCCGGACGTGCTGCGGCGGTCGGTCGTCCACAGGCGCGGACCCCGTGGCGCTGGACAAGCGACCACCCGCTCGTAGCGTCTCCCTGGTCGCCACCCTCGGAGGATCGCGGTTGACCACCACCACCAGCATCTCGACCGACGGACCTTTCGAGGCCGACCTGCCCGCTGCCGACCTGCCCGCTGCCGACCTGCCCGCAGCGCTGCCGGTCGAGCTCGCGGTCCGCGGGCAGCTCGCTGAGTCGGTCCGGCGGACGGTCGAGGGCGCGCTCGGCTGGCAGCTGGTCGACGAGCTCACCGCACCGCTGGTCCCGCCCGCGGTGCGGCTGGTCGACCCCACCTCGGCGGTCGGGGGCGACACGCCCACGGTGATGTTGATCCCATCCGGCGACGCACCTGCCGCGGCGGGCCTCGCGGTGCTCCGCCTCCGTCCCGCGGCCGTGACGGCCTGGCCCTGCGAGGGTCCGATGCTCGCGGCTGCCGTGGTGCGCGCCACCGCAGCTCCGCGTTCGGCGGCCGCGACGACCACCGAGCTGCGCGTCGGTGGGTCGGCCGGGGGTGTCGGGACCACCACCGTCGCGCTCGCGCTCACCGCGGCGGCGGCGTGGCGCGGGGCCCCGGTCCTGCTCGCCAGCTGCGACCGCGTGCTCCTCCCGACGGACGCGCCCGCGGTCGATCCGTCCGCGATGGCCGCCCCCGACCTCTTCGCACGCGCCGCGTCCCTCCAGGGCGTACCGGGGGCACGCGTCGTCAGGACGACGACGCCGGCGACCGAGGTCGCGGTGATCGATCCCGCGGCCCGGCTCGCGGTCCTCGACGTCGGGGTCGCCGACGAGGTGGACGTCCTGGTCGTACGCCCGGACGCGGCGGGGCTCGCCGCGCTCGAGCGCACCCCTGCCGCTGCGGTGGTCGTGACGGGGACGGGCGCCGTCCCGGCCCGCGTGATCGCGGCTGCGACGGGCGGACGCCGTCGCGTCGATCTGCCGATGTCGCACCGGGTGGCCCGGGCCGCCGCCGTCGGCCGGGTGCCGTCGGCGCTGCCGGGTCGGTACATCCGTGCCTTGGCCGGTCTCGTGCCGTCCGGCGCGCCCGGCTGACATCCCTCGCGGCCACGCCGCATCCATCCGGCCCGCACCGCGGGCACCCCGTGGGGGCGGGGAACCGGAGCACAGGTGACCACCACCGGCACGACACGAACCGACGACACCGCCCCGCTCGGTAGCACCCTGGCCTCCGGTGCTCGTACGGCGGTCCCGGGAGGGCCGCCGCTCGACGCGGGGCTCCGGACGGCCGTCGCCCGCCGGCTCCGCGAGGACGACGACCTCCTCGCGGGTGGTGGCGACCGCGGTGCGCTCCGGCGGGCGGTCGCGCGAGCGCTCGCCGCGGAGGGGATCGTCGCGGCTCCCGATGTGTGGGCCCGGCTCGTCCGCGATCTCGTCGACGAGCTCGGCGGGCTCGGACCGCTCGAGGCGCTGCTGCGGGACCCCGCCGTGACCGACGTGATGGTCAACGGTGGCGACGAGGTCCACATCGAACGCGACGGTCGGCTCGCGCTCACCGGGGTCCGGTTCGACGACGACGCTCACCTCACGGGGGTGGTGCGTCGGGTGCTCGGCCCGCTCGGTGTGCGCCTCGATCGCGCTCACCCGTACGCGGACGCCGTGCTGCCGGGTGGGGTCCGCCTCCACGCGATCCTGCCGCCGCTCGCCACGCGCCCGACGCTGACCCTCCGCCGGGTACCCGCGGTGGTGCCGACCTGGGAGCAGCTGGCGGCCGTCGGCAGCGTCCCGGCGGACCTGCACGAGCTGCTGCTCGAGGCCACCGCAGCGCGACGGAACATCGTGGTCTCGGGCCGTGCCGGCGTCGGGAAGACCACCCTGCTCGCGCGGCTGTTGGCCGAGGTCGGCAGCGACCGCGTCGTGGTGATCGAGGACGCGCCCGAGCTGCGCCACCCCGCTCCACACACCGTCCACCTCCAGGTCCGCGCGGCGACCCCGGACGGTGTGGGCCAGGTCGACGTCGCGACGCTGCTGCGCAACGCGCTCCGCATGCGTCCCGACCGGTTGGTGGTCGGCGAGGTACGAGGACACGAGGTCGCCGACCTGCTCCAGGCCATGAACACCGGCCACGACGGATCGATGACCACGGTGCACGCCAACGGGGCGGACGAGGCGCTCGTCCGGCTCGAGGGCATGGCCCTGCTGGCGGGGGTGCCCCTCCCCGCCGCCCGGGCGCAGGTCGCCGCCGCCCTCGACCTCGTCGTCGCGCTCGATCGCGACCGCGACGGACGGCGGCGGGTCGCGCACGTCGTCGAGGTGCTCCTCGGTCGCGACGGCGCCCGCACCGAGGTCAGGTGGTCACGGTGAGCCGCGATCGACCGGCCACGCCCGCTCACGGACGGTCCGTCGCTCCGGGCCTGGAGGAGCTCCGGCTCCGGGTCGCGGCCGGCGCGGACCCCGGGGACCTGACCCACCTCGGAGCCCGAGCCGAGACGGCGGTCCGCGTCGCCTCCGAGGCGGGAGCGCCGCTGCTCGCCGCCATCGACGCGGCGGTCGCCGCGGAGGAGGACCTGCGCCGTTCGGCCCGCGCCATCGAGGTCGCTTCCGCCCAGGGTCGAGCTGTGGCGGCGGGACTCCTGATCGCCCCGCTGCTGCTCGTGCCCGTCATGGGTCGGCTCTTCGGGGTCGATCTGCTCGCCTACCACCGCACGTCCCTCGGCGTCGCGACGGGCAGCCTCGCGCTGCTGCTGCTCGCGGTCGGCGCTGTGCTCGCGCGCCGCGCGGTCGCCACGGTGGGTCGGCCCGAGCGCCCGGCGTCCCCCCGGCACCGCGCCATCGTGGCGGTGCTCGCCGGCGGGTCCCTCGCGGTGCTGGTGCACCCGATCGTCGGGATCGTGGTCGGCATCGTGCTCGTGAAGCGCGCACGCCCGAGCGTCCCACCGGCCGATCCCTGCCTCGCGGAAGCCACCGAGCTGGTCGCGACCGCGGTCAGCGGCGGCGGCTCGTCGGCTGCAGCCCTCCGGCTCGCGGCGGACGAGCTCCCCTCCCTGGCGCGGCCCCTGCGGCGGCTCGCCTTCGACCTCGAGCACGACCATCCCAGCGGGCCACACCCGCCCGGGGTGGGTCGGCTCGCCGATGTGCTCACCACCGCAGCCGCGGTCGGTGCGCCCGTCGGTCCGGCGCTGCGGCGGCTCGCCGCCGACGTCCGGGCCGACGAGCTGGCCCGGGTCCTGGCCGCCTCCGAGCGGCTCCCGGTCCGGCTGACCTTCCCCACCGCCCTGTGCCTGCTGCCCGGGACCCTGCTGCTGATCGGTGCGCCGATCGTGTCAGCCGGACTCGGCGCGGTCGGCACCTCACCCTGATCGGAGCCACCGTGTCCCACCTGATCACCTCACCGTCCCCGACCGCATCCACGGTCCTCGACCCCGCAGCTCCCACCAGCGCCGTCTCCGCCGCGCACCCCGCGGGATCGGGCCGGGTCCGCGGGCGTCACCTGGTCGCCGTGCCCGACCTCCCCGCGGCTGGACCCGATGCTGGCGAGGAGGGCTCGCTCGTGGCCGAGTACGGACTGCTCGCCGTCGTGTCCGCCACCGTCACCGGCGTCCTGATCTCCTGGGCCGGCAGCGGCGCGCTCGCCAGCTTCTTCGGCCAGCTGCTCGATCACGCCCGTTCGCTCGTCGTCAGCTGATGGCAGCGGTCCCGCATCAGCCGGTCCGTCCCTCCGGGGGCGGACCGGCACGTGCCCTCCGCGAGCAGCAGGGGTTCCTGTCGCTCGAGTGGGTCCTCAGCGTGCCCGTCGTGGTGCTCCTCGCCGCTCTGATCGTCGCCGCCGGCTACCTCATCCGCGACGTGCTCGTGCTGCAGGAGGCGGCGCGCGTCGGGGCTCGCGTGGCGTCGACCACCACCGGTGACCAGGCCGTCTCGCACGCCGTCCACGACGCCGCTCCGGAGCTCGGTGGTGGCCTCCACGTCTCGGTCATCCCGCGTCTGCGCCAGCCGGGTGACCACGTGGAGGTACGCGTGGCGACGACCCGGCGGTACGGGCCACTGTCCCACCGGCTGCTGGCACGGAGCAGCGCTCGTGCCGAACCGATCCTCGAAGGCGACGGTCCCGTCGGGCCCCGCACACCGCTCCACCCGATCGATCCCACGGCACCTCGCAACGCGGTGCGCGACCCGTGACCGGGATGTCGTCGCGCCTCCGGGCCGAGGAGGGTCTGCTCGCCACGCCCGTGCTGTTCGTGGTGTGGGCGGGGTTGCTCGTGGCGATCGCGGTCGTCGACGTGGGTGCCTACCTCGTCGCGGCGGCGCGGGCGCAGGGGGCGGCGGACGCGGTGGCACTCGCGACCGTCAGCTTGGAGGTGGAACCCGCAGCAGCGCCACCGCTCCAGGTGGCACGCGCCGTGGCGCGACGGAACCGCGCGGAGGTCGAGTCCTGCTCCTGTCGGGTCGGGACCGGCCGCGTCGAGGTCGAGGTCAGCGTCCCCGTCGACGGGCTGTTCATCCCCCGCGTGACGGGCGCGCAGCGCGTCACCGCATCCGCCCGCGCGGAGCTCGCCCCGGCGGGACCTGCCAGCCGGCGCCACGTACCCTCCCCGCACCCCG
Organism: Nitriliruptor sp.; assembly: GCF_040882075.1. Classification (NCBI taxonomy): domain Bacteria; kingdom Bacillati; phylum Actinomycetota; class Nitriliruptoria; order Nitriliruptorales; family Nitriliruptoraceae; genus Nitriliruptor; species Nitriliruptor sp. The sequence goes on along the minus strand of NZ_JBBEBZ010000137.1, from coordinate 12,934 downwards.
CGCCGAGCGGCGTCGTTGATGTCGACGGCCCGAGGTGAACGGTCCGCGGACGAGGAGGCGGCGAGGTGAGCACCGACCAGGACCAGGACCAGGACCAGGACCAGGACCAGGACCAGGACCGGCCGGCGGCGGCGCGGGCGGCCCCCACCGCCTCGCGCGGGCCGGCACCGTTCGTCTACGTCCCCGACGTGTCCGAGGGGCGCAGCACCCCGTCCGGGTTCGTGCTCGATGCCCTCCGCCACCGCCGCGTGGGGCGGCTGCTGGTCTCCGGACTGACCGTCGTGCTGTTCCTCGCCGGTGCGGGTCTGTTCACCTACCCGTTCTTCACCGACCTCTACACCGATCGGTTCGTGCAGGAACGGCTCGGTGACGAGTTCGACCGGCTGCAGGCCGGCTCGGCCGAGGAGTGGGCATCAGCGACGCGGGAGACCGGATCACCGCTCACCCGGATCGTCATCCCCGACATCGACGTGTCGACCCTGGTCGTCGAGGGGACCTCACCCGCCGCGCTCCGCGCGGGCGCGGGGCACTACCCGAACACGCCGCTGCCGGGTGAAGCCGGCAACGTCGGCATCGCCGGTCACCGCACCACCTACGGCCGTCCGTTCAACCGCGTGGACGAGCTCGAGCCGGGCGACGAGATCTGGTTGCTGACCCCGGTCGGCGACCACCGCTACGTCGTGTCGGAGCCGGATCCGGACATCGGTGAGAACCCCTGGATCACCACGCCGGACGACTGGGGCGTGGTGGCCGAGACCGACGAAGCCGTCCTGACCCTCACCAGCTGCCACCCGAAGGGCTCGGCGCAGCAGCGCATCATCGTGCGCGCCGAGCTGGTCGAGTCGATCGAGGGGGGCGCGTACGAGGAACGCCAGCGCGCCGCTCAGGCCCCGGCCAGCGGCGTGGCACCCGGGCAGGCCGCGGCCTGAGCTCGCCCGGACGTGGGCGGCGCGGCCGGGGGTTCGCGCCGCTCGTCGTCCTCGGGCTGCTCGTCGCCGCCTGCGGCACCGGGACGCCCGACGAGGTCCGGATCGGGGTCGTCGCGCCGCTCTCCGGCCCCCGTGCCGCCATCGGGCAGGAGCTGGTCCGGGGCGCCGAGCTCGGCGTCGCCGACCTCAACGACGCCGGCGGGCTCCTCGGCCGCCCCGTCGAGCTGGTCGTCACCGACGGCGCTGACCTCGCCGACCTGCCCCGCCGTGTGGCGGACCTGGCCGAGACCGGGCGCATCACGGCGCTGCTCGGCCCCGAGTCGCCGGGCGTGCTGATCGGCACGCGCAGTCCCCTGTCGCGCCGCGGTGTCCCCGCGCTCCTGCCGTCCGCGTTCGCCGGCGATCTCAGCGGAGCGGCCACCCCGGTCAGCCGCATCGTCCCGTCCGCGCACGCGCAGGCCGAAGCGTTGGCGAGGTGGCTGGTCCGCGAGCGTGGCATCGAGCGGCTCGCCGTCCTCGTCGCCGACCCGGTCGAGGGCACGGCGGCCCGAGATGCGTTACGTGGCGGGGCCGCCGCGGGTGGCCTGCCTCCGACCGCCGTCGTCGAGGCGGCCGGTGCGGCCGGGGAGCTGACGACGGCCGTCGCCGCGCTCCGCCGTGCGGCTCCGGACGCGCAGGCCGTGCTGCTGTGGGGCTGGCCCGACGCTGCGGCCCGCGCGACCCTCGCCGTCCGCGAGCTCGACTGGGACGTCCAGGTCGCGGTCGGCTCGTCCGCCTTCGTCGGCACCTACCGCGCGCTCGCCGGCCGGGCCAGCGAGGGCGTGGTCCTGCCCTTCCCGTTCCGCGAGGCCTGGTTCGGTCCGGAGCTGACCACCTGGATGCTCCGCTACCAGCTGGCGTTCGGGCTCGGAGCGCTGCCCGGGCTCGACACGCTGGTCGTCGACGTGCCGGCGGTCGCGCTCGCCAGCTACGACGCGGTCGGTGCCATCGGTGCCGCGGTCGAGCGCGCCGGCAGCCGCGACCCAGCCGACGTGGCCGCGGCCCTGCCGGACACGGTGCACGAGGGTCTGCTGCGCACCTACACCCTCGGCGCCGCCGAGAGCTGGGACGCCGACGAGCTGTTCATCGCCAGGTTCCACGAGCTCGGCGTGATCTACGACGTCGACGATCGGCTCGACGCCGACGCCCAGCGCACCTTCTGGGAGCTGCAGGTCAGCGCGGAGTTCCTGCTCGACCTCGCCCCAGCAGGTCCTGCCCGTCGGCTCGTGGAACGCTACCTCGGCGAGGCCGATGGCCCCCCACACACCTACCGGGCTCCGGCCCCTGGTCCTGGCCCGGTGGCACGACCGGGAGCCGGGTCGTGAGTCCGGCCATCGCAGCGGCGCTCGCTCTCGGCAGCGCGTACGCGGCGGTCGGGGCCGCGGTGGCCATCGTCGCGGCTGCCACCCGCACGTTGCACCTCGCCGTCGGTCCCATCCTGGTCGCGGGGGTACTGGTCCACCTCGTGCTGGTCTCGCCGGCCGTCGGGGTCGCCGCCCCGGTGGCGCTCCTGATCGCCATCGGTGTCGGCGTCCTGCTGTCGGCCGTTCTCGGGCCCGTCGTGCTCGACCGGCTCCCGACCGGCGCGCCGGCGCTGATCGGGCTGGTGGTCGCGGCGGGCGTCATCGACGCCGTCGTCGCGCGGACGATCACCGCTCGGCCCGTCGTCGCGGACGTCCTGGTGCCCACCCCGGCGATCGCGGACGTCGACCCCGCGGTGGTCGCGGCGCTCCTCATCGGTGTCCCGCTCGCGCTCGGTTGCTCGGTCCTGTTGGCGCGGACCCGGTGGGGCCGGCTGGTCCGCATCGTCGGCGGCGAACCGGACGCGGCCGTCGCCCTCGGGCGGTCACCGGGGGTCGTGCGCGCCTCGGCGCTCGGTCTGGCCGGTGGCGCGGCGGTGATCGCCGGCCTGCTCGCCGCACCGCTCGTCACCGTCAGCACCGCGCAGGCCGGCGGGCTCACGGTCCGGGCCGTGGCCGCGGCCGCCCTGCTCGGCACCGGCGGGCCGCTCACCGCGCTCGTCGGCGGGTTCCTCCTCGGGGCTGCCGAGGTGGCCGGTGGCGCGTGGTGGCCGGCGGCGGGTGCCGAGGTCGTGGTCGCCGGGGTGGTGGTGGCGGCCCTGGTCGTCCGCGGCGATCAGCAGCGACGCAGCTGGGGTCGGCCGTGGTGAGCCGCCTGCGCCGACCCGGGACCGGCGGACCGGCCGGACGCACCGCGGGCTGCCTCGAACGGCCGTCGGTCGCCGCCGCGGTCCTGGCCTCCGTCGTGCTCCTGGTCACCCTCGGTCCGGATCCGGTCCCGGTGGCGGGTGCCCGCCTGCTCGCGCTCGCCGCGCTGGTCGCCGCAGCGGGCGTCACGGTGGCGCGCGTCCGGGCGGTCGACCTCGGTGCCGCCGCCGTCGCGGGGGTCGGCGCTCTCACGGGTGCGGTGCTGCCGGCGGTCGCGGGGTGGCCGGCCCTGCTCGGCCTGCCGCTCGGGGTCGTATCGGGGGCGGTGCTCGGCACGCTGCACGGGGCCGTCATCGGCCGAACGGGACGTCAGCTCGGAGCGCTGGCGACCCTGGCGATCGGCGTCGCGGTCGTCCAGGTCCTCGGCACGCTCGACGTGATCGGTGGTGTCGGCGGGTTCCACGCCGTCGGCCTCGCGACCCGAGGTGGGGACCGCAGCGACGCGCTGGCGGTCGGGATCGTCGCGCTGGTCGTGATCGTGGCCGCGGGTGCTGCCGCCCGGCGGCCTCGCGCCGCTGCGGCCGCGGTGGCGACCGCCGATCCGGCGCTCGCCGCCTCGCTCGGCCGCTCGCCCGTGGTGGACGTCGCGGTCGTCGGTGGGATCGGCGGGGGACTGCTCGGGGCGGGAGGGGCGCTGCTGGCGGTCGTCGATGGCTCGGTCGTCCCGGGTGCCTACGGCCTCCAGCTGGTGGCCGCGTTGGTGGTGGGAGCATCCGTCGGGGGAGCGGGGTGGCTCGGACCGCTCGTCGGCGCCGCTCTCGTCTGGGGGCCGACGACGCTGTTCCCCCTCGCGCCCCTCGTGGGGAGCGCGCCGGTCCTGCTCACCGCGGGGCCGCTCGGGCTCGGGCTGCTCGCCTGGCGCCGGGGCCGGTCGCTCCTCCCGCCGGCACCGGCGGCGTCGCTCACCCCAGGCAACGATGCGAGGAGGCGCCGGGGAGTCGACGACGGGACCGCGATGGAGGCATCTTCCGGGACGTCGCCGCCGGTGCTCCGGCTCCGCGGTACGCCGACCCCGTCGGGACCGGTCGACCTCACCGTCGCTCGCGGCGAGATCGTCGCCGTCACCGGTCCGAACGGGTCGGGCAAGTCGACCCTGTTGGCCCGCATCGGGGGGCAGCTCCCGGACGACGGCACCGTCGACCTCGACGGGCGGGCCGCCCCCCGCGGGGCGCGACGCCGTGCCCGAGCTGGGGTCGCCCGATCGTGGCAGCGGCCGCCGGAGGTCGCCGTCGCCGACATCCGCGTGACCGCACGGCTCGGCGGCGGGGACCTCGACGCCGAGGCCGCTGCAGCCGATCTCCTCGGACCCACCGTCACGACCACCCCCGCGGGCGCCCAGTTGATCCGCGTCGTCGGGTCGCGACCGCTCGTGGCGCTCCTGGACGAACCGACCGATCTGCCTCCTGACCTGGTCGGCCGGCTGGTGCGGCTGCTGGCCGCCGGGGGTGCGGCGGTCGTGCTCGTCGATCACCGTCCGGAGGTGGCGGCGTACGCGGACCACGTCGAACGCCTCGGCGGCGACGAGGAGGTGGGGGGGTGACCCGGCTGTCGGTGCGGACCCGCCACGGTGGCGGTTGGGAGGTGGAACTCGCCCTCGGGCGCGGCGTCCGTCTCCCGGACGACCCGACCCTTGTCCCGTGGCTCGCCGGCGTCACCGCGGCGGCACCGGGGGAGCGGCTGCGGCTCGACGGGCGCGACCTCACCCCGCGTGGCCCTGCGGCTCGGATCCGGGCCGGGCTGATCGTGATCGGGGACCCGCCGTTGGCGCCGGCGGTGTCGGTCATCGATCACCTCGCGGCCGTGACCTCGTCCCGGCGCGCCCGCCACCTGCTCACCTCCACCCCGCACCTGGAACGGCGCGCTGACGATCCGGCGGGGATCCTGTCGGGCGGTGAACGGCGGTTGCTCGGCTGGGCCCGCGCGGTCCTGCTCGAGCCGCGAACGGTGGTGCTCGACCGAGCGGGGACGGGGCTGGATGCCACCGCCCTCCGGTGGGCGACGGATCAGGTGCTGCGCTGGCGGGCGGACGGGGTGGTGGCCCTCGTGCGCGTCGGGCGCGCGGAGGAGGTGGCGTGGACCGCGGACCGTGCTGTGGCGCGGCCTGCTCCGGAGGGTCCGACGCTGTGAGGATGGAGCGGCTGTAGCCTCCTCGCGACGAGGGGGTCGGGCCGATCGCTGTGCTCGATCGTGTGTCGGTGTCACCACCCCCGCCGTCGCTCGTTCTCACTCTGGACGCGCAGCTGCGCGCCGAGAGATCCGGGAGGAGGCCCCGTGGCCCGCCGCCTGTCCCACCTCGCCGCGCTCGTGGCCCTGTTCCTGCTGTCCGTGCCGACGGCGGCGTTCGCCGACTACTCGGTGCAGCTGGTGTCGCCGGAGAACGGGGTGGTCTCGGGCAGCACCGAGATCCAGCTCCGGATCAGCCGTGACCGGATCGACCCCTCGGTGTCGCAGGCTCGTGTCCGCCCGGCGGGTGGCGGCGACCAGCACGAGCTGCGCTGCATCAGCAGCTGCGACTCCCGGTCCCCGGTCTACGCCTTCGATCTCGACCCTCGCCGTGGGGAACCGTTCGGTGGTGGTCCGATGGCGAACGGACCCTTCGACATCGAGGTGCTGATCTCCCGAGCGATCGGTGAGGACCAGAACCTCGGCAGGCGGACCCTGACCCTGCGCGTCCCCGGCAGCGCCGTGAGCGGCCTGTCGGCGAGCGTCGAGGAGGACCAGGTCCGCATCGCCTGGAGCCGCGCCCCCGAGCCCGACATCGACGGCTACCGGGTGGAACGGTGCCGCGGCGCGTGCAGCCCGGCCGGCGATTGGACGAGCCGTGGCGACCGGCAGGCTGCGAGCGCCTCGTCGTTCACCGAGCGCGTGCGTCCCGGCGGCTACAGCTACCGGGTGGTGACCGTCCGCGGCAACGGTGGCGACGGCACGATCGAGACGACCTCGTCGTCGGTCACGGCCGAGGTGGTCGCGCCCGAGCCCGACCCCACCGAGCCCCGTGCTCCCGGTTCCCCCGGGGGTGACGGTGACGCCGACGGTGCTCCCGGCGGCGGATCGGACACCGACGGGAACGGATCCGCGGACGGGTCGGGGTCCGGCGATGGCGAGTCCGGTGACGGGTCCGGCGGCGACCGGGACGGTGACGCGGCCGGCACCGCGGACGGCCCCCGGCGCAGCCCCTCGCGGTCCCTGGACCTGAGCCCCCGGACCGGTCGCGCGCCGTCGGTGTCGCTCGGCCGTGGCGGGTCGGGCGTCCCCGAGCTCCCCGGCGTCGGGGACATCTTCCGAGGCTCGTTGGACTACGGCCTCGATGACCCGGAGGCAGCCGACGCGCGTGGGGACGCCCCGGCGCCCGGCGACGACGACGAGGTCGTCCTGTCCGCGCCCGGCAACGGTGCCGGTTCCTTCGTGGGCCGGCTGACCGACCCGAACCGGATCGCGGTACCCATCGCCGGTGGGTTGCTGATGACCGCCATCAGCCTGCACCTGTGGCGCTGGTTGCGCGTCCCCATCGTCTGAGCGGCGCACCCGAGCCGGTTCAGGTCGATCCCGACCCCGGTGCACGGGCGAGCAGCAGGTCGAGGATCCGGACCGCCCCCGCCTTGTCGAGCGGGTCGTTGCCGTTGCCGCACTTGGGTGACTGGACGCACGACGGGCACCCGTCCCGGCACCCGCAGGTCGCGATCGTCCCTCGGGTGAGACCGAGGTGCTCCGCCAGCCGTCGGTAGGAGCGCTCGGCCAACCCGGCTCCGCCGGCGTACCCGTCGTAGACGAACACGCTCGGTCGAGCGGTGTCGGGGTGCAGCGCGGTCGACAGCCCACCGATGTCCCACCGGTCGCAGAGGGCGAGCAGCGGGAGCATCCCGATGGCGGCGTGCTCCGCCGCGTGCAGCGACCCCGGTACCTCGCGAGGCTCGAGGCCGGCCGCGGCGAGGAGCTCCTCCGGGATCGCGTACCAGACCGCCACGGTGCGCAGCTCGACGGGTGGCAGGTCGAGCTCGTGACGGTCGATCACCTCGTCCGAACCGAGCCGTAGCACCTCGTACCCCGTCACCCGCGTGGTGACCTCGACCTGCGCGAGCCCGACCTCGACCTCGTCCCACCAGCGGGTCTCGAGCTGGGACAGGACGCGCACGTCGGTGTCCGACCGCGGCCTGGTGGTGTAGCCGAGCTGCCCGCGTTCCTCGGCGAGCGCGTGGTGACGATCGAGGTCCAGCTCGGCGATGGCGTAGGTCCGCCCCTGGTGCAGGTAGACCGCACCCTCGTGGACCTGACGGTGCGCGCGGGCCTCATCGACGTCGCCGATCAGCGCGCCGGTGGCCGTGTCCACGATGCGGACGTTGGCGCCGCCCGCACCGCGGAGGTCGACGTCCGCCGAGGGGCGACGCCGGGAGGTCCAGTACCACCGCCCCCCACGCAAGCGCAGCCGTCCGGCGTCGCCGTCGGACTCGAGCAGCGGGAGCGCGCCGTCCCCGAACCACCGGACCGCCTCGTCCGGTTCGATCGGCGCCTCGTGCGCGGCGCAGCGCAGGTGCGGCCCGAGCAGGTGGGGGTTGCCGGCGTCGACGATGGCGTCCTCCGGGGGCCGGGTCAGCAGCTCGCCGGGGTGGGTGACGAGCCAGTGGTCGAGCGGGTCCTCCTGCGCCACGAGCACCCCAGCGGCCGCACCACCGGACCGTCCCGCGCGACCGAGCCGCTGCCAGAACGCGGCGAAGGTCCCGGGCCACCCGGCGAGGATGACGGCGTCGAGCCCGGACACGTCGATGCCGAGCTCCAGCGCGTTGGTCGCCGCCACGCCGCGGAGACGTCCGCTCCGGAGATCGTCCTCGAGCTGACGGCGCTCCTCGGGCAGGTACCCGGCGCGGTAGGCCGCGACCCGCTCGGCCAGCCGTTCGCCGTCGCCGTCGGTCGCGTCACCGAGGCGTTCCTTGGCCGCGACGGCCACCACCTCGGCGCCTTTGCGGCTACGCGCGAACACCAGGGTCTGGACGTCCGCGGCGACGAACCCGGCGAGCAGGTCGGCCGTCTCACGCAGCATCGAACGCCGCGACTCGCCGTCCTCGAACGCTCCAGCGTGCTCGCTGCCGCTGCGCTCGACCAACGGGGGTTGCCACAGGCCGACGTCGAGCGGGCCGCGAGGTGACCCGTCGCGGACGACGGCGCCGACCTCGAGCCCGGTCAGCGCGGACGCGTGTTGGGCCGGGTTGCCGATGGTCGCCGAGGTGAGCACGAACGTGGGGTCGGCCCCGTAGCGCTCGGCCAGGCGACGGAGCCGGCGCAGCACGAGCGCGACGTGGCTCCCGAACACGCCGCGGGCCACGTGGGCCTCGTCGACGACCACGAACGCCAGCCGGTGCAGCAGGTCACCCCAGCGCTTGTGGTCCGGCAGCAGCGAGTGGTGCAGGAGGTCGGGGTTGGTGAGGATCCAGTTCGCGGTGCGACGGATCGCGTCGCGTTCGGCGGTCGGGGTGTCCCCGTCCACGGTCGCCGCTCGCAGCTGCGGGAGCCGCCACGCGCGGATGGCGCGGAGCTGATCGCGGGCCAGCGCCTTGGTCGGTGCCAGGTACAGGCACACCGACCGCTCGTCGGCGAGCAGGTGCTCGGCGACGGGGAGCTGGTAGCAGAGCGACTTGCCGGACGCGGTCCCGGTCGCCACCACCGTGTGCTGGCCGGCAGCGACGCGGTCGCGCGCCTCTCGCTGGTGGGACCACAGCTCCGTCACGCCCTGCAGTTCGAGCCGCGACACCAGGGCGGCGGGGAGGTCGTCGGGCAGGGGGACGGTCTCCCCGGCGCGGCTCGGCAACCGGGACACGTGCGTCAGCAGCTCCGGCGGTCGGCCGTCCCTCCCCGGGTCGTGGTCGGACGCGCTCGAACCTCGCTCGGATGCCGCGGTGGCGCCGAGGAGCTCGAGGACGTCACGGGGATCCGAGGCAGCTCCGAGGTCGGGCGGCGGACCGTACCCACGCCGGCCCGTGCCGACGGCTGGCCGCGCTACCGTCCGCCCGCTCCTCGAGGACCGAACCCTCGTGGAGGGTGACCGGAGGGCCGACGTGGAACCGATGCACGTGCACGTCGTCGAGGACCGCGGATGGACGGTGGTGATCGTCCGCGGTGTCGTCGACGTGGCGTCCGCCCCCGAGCTGCTCCAGACGCTGCAGGAGGTCCAGTTCGGTGGCAGCGGCCGGATCCTGGTCGACCTCGACCAGGTCGAACTGCTCGACTCCTACGGCATCGGCGTCCTGGTCGACGCGCACAAGCGTGCCCGCTCGCACGACAGCCGGCTGGTGGTGCTCGTGACGCGGGAGCGCCTGCGGCACGTGCTCGAGCGGGCCGGTCTGGACGCGATGCTCCAGCTCGTCGCCGAGGCGGACGAGGTGCTCGCCCCGGGCGATCCGTCCACCCCGGCCGACACCGACGACGGTGCCGACCGTTAGCATCGCTGCGCCACACGAAGGGGCCGCGCTGAGCACCGACGATCGCACCCCGCTCGACGAGCGGACGCTCGCGAGCGTCGCGGCGTACGACGAGCACGCCGGGGCCTACCAACGCTCGCTGCGGCTCAAGCGTCCGGTCGCCGACGTCCGCCGTTTCGCGGCGTTCGCGCGGCGCGACGACCTGGTGCTCGACGCCGCGTGCGGACCGGCCAACGACCTGCGGCTCCTGCGCGATGCGGGGGTGCACCCGGTCGGGCTCGACCTGTCCATGGGTGCGCTGGCCGAGGCGCGGATGCTGCTCCCGCGACACCCGCTCGTCCGGGCACCGCTCGACGACCCGCCGTTCCGCCCCCGCTCGTTCGGGGGCCTGTGGCTGTCGTCGGCCTTCACCCACCTCCCGCGCGCCGCGTGGCGGTCGACCTTCGCTCGGCTCATCGAGCTGGTCGATCACGGCCCGGTCTACCTGTCGTGCCTGCGCGGCGACGCCGACCTCGAGGCCGTGGACGATCCGGTCCTCGGTCCCATCCACGTCTCGGGCGCGTCGGAGGTCGAGATCGAGGCGCTGCTGGCCACGCACGGGGTGACCGACCTCACCGTGGAGCTGCGGCCCGATCCGATCCACGACCGCCGCCGACCGTGGGTCGTCGCGCTCGGACGCCTGGTTCGTTCGCTCGACCGTTAGACACGCAGCCGGAACGCGCGACGCCACGACGCCACGACGAGGGGACGACAACGTGCCAGGGCTCGGACTCTCGGACGTCATCTGGCTCATCGGTGAGAGCCGGGAGCGGCCCTTCCACGTCGGTGGGTTGCTGCTGTTCGACCTGCCCGGTGATCTGACGCCCGCCGACATCCGGGGTGCGATGCGCTCCACCGACCACGAGGTCCGGCCGCCGTTCAACCAGCGTCTCGCGCGCCCGTACGGCCGGGCCGGACGCTTCAAGTGGGTCGAGGACGAACCCGACCTCGAGCACCACGTCCGCCACGTCGCGCTCCCGGCGCCCGGGCGGATCCGCGAGCTGCTGGCCTACGTCTCCCAGCAGCACGGCAGCCTCCTCGACCGACACCGCCCGCTCTGGGAGGCCGTGCTCATCGAGGGTGTCGAGGGCGGGCGCATCGCGCTGTACAACAAGATCCACCACGCGATGCTCGACGGCGTCGCCGCCATGCGGCAGCTCACCAACTCGCTGTCGGACGACCCGGACGAGCGGGACCTGCCGCCGCCGTGGGCCGCGCCCCCCCGGAAGCGACGCCCGCGGGAGGAGGACGACACCTCGCTGCTACGTCAGGGCATCGAGATGGCCGCCGCGTCGGTGCGCGAGGGACTCGGAGCGGCGACCACCGTCGTCAAGCTCGGAGCGCAGGTCGTCTCGGGGGCCGCCGGCGGTGCCGAGGTGGTGCCGTACGCGGCGCCGCGGTCGATGTTGAACGTCCACACCACGTCCGCCCGTCGGATCGTGGCGCAGTCGTACGCCGCGGACCGGTTCCGGGCCATCGGCAAGAAGCACGGCGCGACGGTCAACGACGTGGTGCTCGCCGTCTGCGGGGGCGCGCTGCGGTCCTACCTCGAGAGCCACGACGCGCTGCCGGACGAGCCGCTGGTGGCCTTCGTGCCGGTGTCCATCCGCCCGGCGGACGGCGGGGACTCCGGGAACGCGGTCTCGATGATGCTGTCGTCGCTGGCGACCGACGTCGCGGATCCGGTCGAACGGCTCGAGCAGGTCAAGGCGTCGATGGATGCGGGCAAGGCGCGTCTGGCGGGGATGACCCAGCTCCAGCTGATCGAGTACGCCGCGTTGCTGCTGGCCCCGGTTGCCGTCGGCCAGGCCCTGCGGATGGCGACCGTCGGGCGGCCGCTGTTCAACGTCATCATCTCGAACGTGCCCGGCCCGCGTGAGCCGCTGTACTGGAACGGCGCCAGGATGAGCGGCATGTACCCGCTGTCGGCCATCGCCGACGGGTACGCGTTGAACATCACCCTCGTCAGCTACGCGGGCAACCTCGAGTTCGGGATCACGGCCGACCGCACCGCGCTGCCGCGTGTGCAGCGGCTCATCGATCACCTCGAGGATGCGCTCGCCGAGCTCGAAGCCGCGTGACCGCGGCCGTTCGGGGCTCGATGTGAACCGACCCACCGGCGACGAGCGTCGCAACGTGGGCATCCTGGCGGCGAACCAGGCGCTGTTCCTGATCGCGGCGATCACGGTGATGACGCTCAGCGGCATCGTCGGTCAGCGGCTGGCCCCCACCCCGGCGCTGGCCACCCTGCCGATCGCGTTGATGATGGTCGGCGTCGTGCTGGCCGCCCTGCCGGCGTCGCTGCTGATGAAGCGGGTCGGGCGACGGACCGGGTTCATCGTCGGGGCGTTGGTCGGCGGCGCCGGGGGCGGTGCCCTGTCGGTGTGGGCCATCACCCTCGACTCGTTCTGGCTCTTCTGCGCCGGCAACCTGCTCCTCGGCCTGTACCAGGCGTTCGCGAACTACCACCGTTTCGCCGCCGCCGACGCGGCGAGCCCCGCGTTCGAGAGCCGGGCCATCTCGCTCGTGCTCGCCGGCGGGGTCGTCGCCGCCTACCTCGGACCGTTCAACGCCAGCCGAGCCAACGACCTGCTGGCCGGCCTGCCCGACGCGGGTCCCTACGCGGTGATCGTCGCGCTGGCCGTCCTCGGTGCCGCGCTGCACACCCGGCTCCGGATCCCCGACGACGACGAGGCACGCACCGGGCAGCAACGCTCGATGCGTGAGATCCGCTCCGACCCGGCCTCCAACGTGGCCCTGCTCGCCGCGACCGTCGGGTACACGATCATGATCCTGGTCATGACCGCGACGCCGCTCGCGATGCAGCAGGAGGGCTTCGGGCTGCCCGACGCCGCGACCGTGATGCAGTGGCACGTGCTCGGCATGTTCGCGCCCTCCTTCGTCACCGGCCACCTCATCGCGCGCTTCGGGCTACCCACCATGCTGCTGGCGGGAGCAGCCGTGCTCGTCGGGTCGGTCGTCGTCGCCGTCGCGGGCCAGACCGTCGGGCACTTCCTCGTCTCGCTCCTGCTGGTGGGGGTCGGCTGGAACTTCCTCTTCGTCGGCGGGAGCGCGCTGCTGGCGACCACCCACGCCCCTGCCGAGCGCGGCAAGGTCCAGGGCGCCAACGAGCTGGTGATCTTCTCCGCCGTCGCGGTGGGATCGCTGCTCGCCGGAGCGCTGCTGCACGGCGTCGGCTGGATCACCCTGAACCTGCTGATGCTGCCGCTGGTCGGTGCGACCGCGGTGGTCACCTGGCGGTGGCGCCAGACCCGGCCGTCGGCGCGAC
>NZ_JBBEBZ010000136.1:0-19141 GCF_040882075.1 Nitriliruptor sp. | reverse complement strand
ATCACCTCGGCGACGCCCTGCCCAAGCTCCGCGGCCTCGCTGACTACGCCGACCGCCACGGCGGTCACTACCAGCGGGTCGAGGCGGTCTCGATGGTCGGCGCGGCCTACCGGGTCCTCGACCTCACCGAACCGTCGGTACGGGCCGCCGTGGCCGCCGCGACGGACGTCACCACCCTCTTCGAGAGCGACCACGGCACCGACTACTGACGAGCGGACAGCGCGAGGATCAGCGTCCGGCTTCGATGCGGTCGAGCCAGGCGAGGACGCGGTCGTTGACCCGGTCGGGGTGCTCGAACTGCGGCACGTGCCCGCAGTCCTCCCACATCTCGACCTTCGCGGCCGGCAGGCTCGTGCGGACGCGGTCGGCGTAGCGGTGGTGCACCAGGCGGTCGTGCCGTCCGAAGATCCAGTAGGTCGGCACGCCGCAGGCCGCCAGCTTCTCCCAGTAGGAGTTGCGTCCCCGGCCCTTCTCCATGCCGAGGTTGCGGGCACAGGTCGCGAAGGCCAGCCGGTACCCCGGCTCGCGCAGCGACAGCATGACGTCGGTCGCCGCGGCCTGGAAGTTGGCCTCGGGGAGCCGGGACGGGTCGTGGAACAGGTGGCGTAGCCCCGCCTCGATCCAGGCGCGGCGGGCTCGAAGGGGTGCGACCGCGAGGTACTGCGGTCGAGAGACCCGCAGGAGCGGGGCGATGCGGCGGTACTCGTCGAACGCGACCGCCGACCCGAGCCCGACCACGCTGCGCACCGACCCGGGGTGGCGGAGACCCAGCTCGGTGGCGATCCGGCCGCCCATGGAGTTGCCCACGATGTGCGCCGAACGGATGCCGTTGCGGATCAGGTAGCCGTGCACCGCGTCGGCCATCCACGCCATCGTGTAGCGGCGTCCCGCCGGGAGCGGCTTGCTCGACTTGCCGAAGCCGGGCAGGTCGAGCGCGTGGACCTCGAAGCGGTCGCCGCCGAGCCCGTCGAGGGTCGGTAGGAACGACACCTTGCTGGCGCCGAGCCCGTGCAGGAGCAGGACCGGCGTGCCCGTCCCGGCCACGATCGACTCGAGCTCGATACCGCGGACGTTGGTCCGCCGGGTGCGCAGGACGCGGGTGGCGCCGGGCGCCGGCCGGAAGAGGGTCTCGAAGCGGGCGGCGAGGTTGAGGTCCCCCTCGATGTTCAGCCGCCCGGCGAGGAAGGCGGCGATGCCGTCGACGCGGCCACCGACGAGGTCGAGCCAGGTGGCCGGGTCGGTCGCGAGCCGAGCGTCGGGGTCGGGGGCGAGCCCCGGGGAGACGAAGCAGCGCGCATCGCGGACCGCCACGGTGGTCGGGCCTCGGCCGGCGACGTCGATCACGAAGGTGGCAGCGAGGTCGCCCGCCTCCTGCGCATCGAACCGCTCGGCCAGTCGCAGGAACGAGGATCGGACCTCCTCGAGGGGGTCATCCACCACGTGGAGTCGCCGGATGGAACCCGAACCGGTGCTCGTCAAGATCGCTCCTCTCCCACGGCGGAGCGTAGGCCACGAGTGGTCGTGGAACGGTGGACCTCCGGCTCTCGGGCGGGCGCCGCGGGAGATCCACGGTCCGGGCGACCCCGTCGGGCAGGATGGGCGACCCCCTGCACGAGAAGAGCTGACGTGGTCGACGTACGGCGCCGCGACGAGGACCGGTTCGTGGACCTCCCCGGCTGGGAGCACGAGCCCGCCAGGACCGAGGTCGAGGTCGAGGGGACCTCGTTCGGGCTCGCTCACGTCGAGGTCGGACCGGGGGAGGGTCACCCGGTCGTCCTCCTCCACGGCGAGCCGACCTGGGGCTACCTCTACCGCACGGTCCTCCCGGGCCTCGCGGCGGCGGGACTGCGCGCTATCGCACCGGACCACGTCGGCTTCGGGCGCTCCGACGTGCCGCTCGACCAGGGGTGGTTCACCTACGACCGGGTGGTGGCCTCGTTCGGGGCTCACCTCGACGCCATCGTCGGCGACGAACCGGTCACCCTCGTGGTGCACGACTGGGGTGGGCCCATCGGGCTGCGGTGGGCGGTCGAGCACCCGGAGCGGATCGCACGGCTGGTGGTGCTCGACACCGCCCTCTACGCGCCCGGCGGTACGCCGACCGAGGCGTGGACGGCGTTCCGGCGGCTGGTCGAAGGGGCCGACGAGCTCCCCATCGGGTGGCTGGTCGCCGGCGGCACCGTGACCGAGCTGCCCGCGGAGGTGCGTGCCGCGTACGACGCGCCGTTCCCCGACGCCGCGTCGCAGGCCGGGGCCAAGGCCCTGCCGCTCCTGGTCCCCACCTCGGATGACGATCCGGCTGCGGACGCGATGTGGAGGACGCTGCAGGCGTTGCGCGGCTGGGACCACCCGACCCTCATCGTGTGGGGTGGGGACGACCGCATCCTGCCGCCCAAGGTCGGCGAGCGTTGGGCACGCGACGTGCCGGGCTGCACCGGCCTGCACGTCCTGCCCGGCGCCGGTCACTTCCTGCAGGAGGACGCGGGACCGCGCATCGCCGAGCTCATCGTCGAACACGTCCGGAGCACCGCGCCCGGCGCTCCCTGACGTCCGACCCCGTCGGCGTGCCGTTCAGCCTGCGACGGCGAACCGCAGCCCTCGGCTCCCGGGCACCCGGTCGATCCGGCCCGCGTCGAGCAACGTCCGCCGATCTGCCCGGAGCTCGGTGTCGTCGAGCCCGGTCTCGTCACGGTGGTCGACCACCGTGAAGGACCCCGGTGGACGACCGGCGACGAAGACCTCCGCCCGCTCCGGCACGTCGACGTCGAGGACGCCGAGGTCGCGGGCGGCACGACGCAGCCCCGCGGTGACCGCCTCGCCCCACCGTTCCAGCCAGACGGTCGGTTCCCGTCGGCGCAGCGTGCGGGCGACCTCGTCGTGGTAGCCGAGCCGGTCCTCGTCGAGCGCGAGCTCCGGGGCCGCCAAGCCGTCCGGATCCAGCCCGCGAGCGCGCAGCACGAGCCGTGCCGCTGCCCGAGCCAAGCGGCCGTTGGCCGCGTCGAAGGGGTGGATGCGCAGCAGGTCGAGGTGGACGAGCCCCGAGGTGATGAGGCCGTGGTCGTCGCCGGCCGCCACCACCCGATCGGCGAAGCTGGCGAGCTCCGTGGCGATGCGGTCGGGCTCCACCGTGAAGTACAGGATCCGCCCGACCGAGGCGTCGTGGACGGCCTGCTCCGACCGACGGAGCTGCCCGATACGGCTGGGCGCCACGAGGTCGCGGGTCAGCAGGCCGTGCAGTTCCGCCAACGCGGGGATCGGGTCGCGCAGGAGGGCGAGCCCGAGCTCATCAGCGGCCGATGCACGTGCGACACCGTCGAACTCGAGCGCCGTCACCGCGGCGTCGTGCGCCGCAGCGTCGGGGTCTTGCCGGTCGGGACCGTCGAAGCTGCGCATCGCGTCGAACCAGGTCCCGCTGCGGGTCGGCTCCGCCTCGGCCACGACCGCGGCGGTCGCCCTGGCCTCGGCGATCGCGTCCGGAGCCGGGACGTGGTCGATCGGGGAACCGTCGAGCCGCAGCGAGGCGAGGTCCGCCTCGGCCCGGCGCGTGAGGGCGAGGGCACGGCGAGCCTCCCCTGGTGCCGCAGCGCACCGTTCGACCAGCCGGTCCGCATCGCGCAGGAGCTCGCGCAGGTACGGCGCCGCGTCGGGCGCGACCGACGAGATCAGCGCCACGGTCGCAGCAGCCGGCCGCGTTCTGCCTCGACCCCGATGCGGCCGTGGCGACGTCCGAACAGGTAGGTGGCGGCCGCCAGCCCGGCCGCGCCGGCCGACGCGGTCGAGATCTTGACCACCTGCTTGGTCTTGCGCGAGAAGATGACCATCGGCCAGCCGCGCTGGTGGGCGACGGTCTCGAGCGGTCGATCGGGGTTCACCGCGACGGGGTGACCGACCATCTCCATCATCGGTAGGTCCGACGCGGAGTCCGAGTACGAGTACGACAGCCGCAGGTCGTAGCCGTGCTCGTCCGCGACGGACTGGATGGCTTCGCGCTTGCCCTCGCCGTACACGAACGGCCCGTCGAGCCGGCCGGTGTAGCGCCCGTCGAGGACCTCGGAGCGCGTCGCGATCCCCCCGGTCATGCCGAGCGCCTTCGCGAGCGGATCGACGAGCTCGATCGGGGAGGCCGACACGATCCAGGTGTCGCGGCCGGCCTCGTGGTGCATCTCGATCAGGCCCCGCGACTCCGGTCGCACCTTCTCGAGGATGTGGGGGATGACCTGCTCGTTGAGGGCCAGCAGCTCGTCCTGCATCGCGCCCTCGACGGCGTGCAGGATGCGGTCGCGGACCGCCTCCGAGCGCTCGTCGGTGGCACCGACCAGTTTGAACGTCAACGCGTTGACGCCGTCGGAGAGCAGCTCACCGGTGGGGATGAGCTTGTTCCGCCACGCGGCGAGGCCGAACGAGAACGCCGACGAGCCGCTGATGAGCGTGCGGTCGAGATCGAAGAAGGCCGCGGCGTTGGCGACGCCATCGGTCGGAGCGGCGCTGCTGGTCGGATCGGCGGGGTGGTCGGCCATCGACGGCTCCGGGTTCGGGTAGGCGGCCGTGAGGGTAGTGCCGTGCGCGCCGGTCCCTCCGGGCCCACCGGACACGCGGAAGTCCCCAGCGCCGGTGCCAGCCTGGGCGCCCCCTTCCCCGTGGGGCGCCACGACCGGTCCGCCGCTGGGGACCTCGTGTCTGCCACGCTACGGCTGGCTGCCGGGTCCGTCGAACCGGTCCTCCCCAGGGCCTGTGGACGACGGTGGGTTCACCTGTGGACGAGGTGTGGATGCCGTGGGGACGGCCACGCCCGAGCAGGAGCGCGCTCGTGACCTGTCCCGCCGTCACCGCAGGTCGGACGCGCTCTCCGGGGTCCCGTGCGTCCACAGCGCTTCCACACCCTGTGGAGAGCGCCGATCCGAGCCGGCCGCTCGGGTTCGCGCGAGAACCGCACGGGGCCCGGCCGACCTCGGCGGCCGACCGGGGGACGTGCTACCCGGAGCACCCCCGGCCCCTCCGAGAGCGCCCGTGACCGCCGCCGCACCACCCGTCGAACGTCGCCCGGCGACGGCCACCACGCCCGCGCTCGAGATCCACCGCAGCCCCCGCCGGCGACGGTCGGCGTCGGCAGCGGCACGCGACCAGGTGGTGGTCGTCCGCCTGCCACTCGGCCTGCCGCGCGCCGAGGAGGAGCGGCTCATCGCCGGTCTGGTGGGCAAGGTCACCGGTGCCGCTCGGGCGGGCAGCCGCAACTCGGACGCCACCCTCGAGCGGCGCGCGGCCGTGCTCGCCGACCGCTACCTCGACGGGATCCGGGCCACGTCGGTGTCCTGGTCGTCGCGGATGCGGCGCCGCTACGGCTCGTGCACGCCGGCGGAGGGGACCATCCGTATCTCCCGCGAGCTCGCGACGGCGCCGAGCTACGTGCTCGACCACGTCCTGCTGCACGAGCTGGCGCACCTGGTCGTGCCCGGTCACGGGCCGGCCTTCCACGAGCTGCTCGACCGCCACCCGCAGACGCCCCGTGCGACGGGGTGGCTCGAGGGCTACGCGGCCGGTCGCCTGGCGGCCGGGACCACGGCCCCCGCTGAGGACGACCTCGTCGACGACGGCGCGATCGGCTGATGACCGCGGGCGGCCGCCCGCGGTCATCCCACGAGGCCGTCAGTCGGTGTCGGTGTCGGTGTCGTCGCCGATGTCGGTGTCGCCGATCGACCCGTCCTCCGCGGCGTCGCGGTCCGCGATGCGCTCGGCCGCCGAGCCCTCGTGGGGCGCGTCGCCGAGCCCCGCGAACAGGCTCGCGGGGTCGTCGGGCAGGTCGGTGTCGGACATCCGCAGGAGCCAGGCCGCGGGGTCGGCGAGCTCGGTGGTGTCCGGCAGGTTCTCGGGGTGCTCGAGCGCCTGCCGGAGCCCCTCGGGGCCGAGCGCGTCCTCGACGGCCACGATGAACCGTTCGCCGACGGTCTCGTCCTCGGGCTTGAGATCGAGCCCGAGCAGGGCCGCGAGCAGGTCCTCGCCGTCGCCCCGGGTGGCCCGGCGGCGGCGTTGTACCTCGGCGATGCGATCGAGGGACGGGACCCGCTCGTCGGCGACGCGTGCGACCTCGTGACGTGCCCAGGCCCCGATCAGGCAGACCACGCCCTGGAGACGTTCGAGGATGCGTCGCTGGTCCGCGGTCGGTTCGAGACGGAAGCTGCTGGCGCGCCCCATCGCCTCCTCGAGGGCTTCGGGGTCCTCCGGGTCGACGCCGGACATCAGCTCGCGCGTGACCTCCTCGAGCCGGGCGGCGTCGACCACCGTGCCGGAGGCGAAGCGGGCCACCAGCGACTGGACGTGCGCCTCGAGCCACGGGACGGCGTGGTACAGCCGGCGCATGGCTGCCTCGTGGAGGGCGAGCACGATCGCCACCTCGGTCGGGTCGAGGTCCCAGCCCTCGAACGCCTCGGCCACGTTGACGGCCAACACGTGTGCCGACGATCGAGGGGCGGTCGGGATGCCGAGGTCGTACTGCCCGAGCAGCGTGCGTGACAGCTGCCCGAGCACCTGGCCGGCCTGCAGACCCGACAGCATGGCGCCGAGCGGCCGGACGAGCTCGCCGGCGTCGCCGCCCGACAGCTGGTCGAGCACGCCCTGCAGCCCCGCGAGCTCGGACGGGAGCTGGAGCCCGTCGTCGCCGCCGAGCTGGTCGAACTGGTCGCGGGCGAGGTCGACCATGGCGGCGGTCGAGGCGCGTGCCACCGGGTCGACGAGGGGACGGAAGGCGGCCACCGCGACGTTGACCCACTCCTGGCGCGATCCGGTCACGAGCCGTCCGGCGTCGGGCGGTGCGGGCAGCGGCGAGGCATCGAGCCAGTGCTCGGCGAGCTGGAGCGCGTCGCGTGCCCGCGTGACCTCCTCGGGGGTCGGTTGGCGGTCGTCCTCGGCCGCCACCTGCAGGGCCACGCGGGTCGCCAGCGACCAGTCGACGGGACCCTCGACGTCGCCGGCGGGTCCGACGAACCCGAAGCCACCGGGGGCGCCGCCGCCGAACATCGCCGCGGCCTGCTTCCCGAGCGACTCGAGTCCACCCGGCCCGGCGAGCTGCTCGAACATCGCCCCGAGCTCGGGCGGCAGCTGGAGCCCGCCCTCACCGCCGAGACCGAGCTGCTCCAGCATCGCCCCGAGCTCGGGGGGTAGCTGCGGGCCCTCGCCGCCGCCGAGGCCGAGCTGTTCGAACATCGCGGCGAGCTCGGGGGGCAGCTGCGGGCCGTCTTCGTCGTCGCCGGGCAGGTCGGGGACGTCGGACACGTGGAGTCTCTCCGGGTCGGATACCGGCGAGGGTCCCACACCGCCGGGGGCGGCGCTGCGGCCCTGCGGCCGGCGGGCTGAGGTCGACCCTCGCGTTCGGATGGGGAGGGGCGCCGACGTACCATGGTCCACACCGACCACCTCGGAAGGGTGCGTGCGTGACGAACGAACGGGGACCGGGGGCCGGAGCGACGGTGGCCGTGACCGGCGCCGAGGGGCTCATCGGGCGTCGGCTCGTCGACCGGCTGGTCGGTGATCCCCGCGTGTCGCGCATCATCGCGCTGGACGTCGCCGAGCCGTCCGGGTCGCCGCGGCCGAAGGTCGAACGACGGCGAGCGGACGTCCGCGATCCCGCCATCGCGTCGGTCTTCCACGGTGTCGACGTGGTCGTCCACCTCGCGTTCGTGCTCGACCCCTCCCGCGACGAGGCGGCGATGCACGCGGTCAACGTCGGGGGGACACGCACCGTCCTGCAGGCAGCCCGGGACGCCGGGGTCCGCAAGGTCGTCTACGTCTCGTCCGCGACGGTGTACGGGGCCCACCCCGACAACCCGCTACCGATCACCGAGGACCGGCCGCTGCGGCCGAACACGCCGTTCAACTACGCCGAGCACAAGGCCGAGATCGAGCGGTGGCTGTGGCCGTGGGTGGAGCAGCAGCACGACATGGTCGTGACGGTCCTGCGCCCCTCGATCGTCGCGGGTCCGGGCGTGTCCAACTTCATCTCGCGCCAGCTCGACGCCCCGCGCTTCAACGCCATCCGGGGCCACAAACCCCCGATCCAGTTCGTGCACGTCGACGACGTCGCCTCGGCGCTGCAGCACACGATCCACCACGACCTCCCCGGGCCCTACAACGTGTCGTCCATCGGCTGGCTGTCCTTCGACGAGGTGACGGCGATCGCGGGCCGCAAGGTGCTCGAGGTCCCCGAGGAGCTCGCGTTCACGCTCGCCGACCGTCTCTGGAAGCTCGGCGTCGGTGAAGCACCCGCCGGCCAGGTGCCGTACCTGATGCACCCGTGGGTGGTGAGCGTCGACGCGCTCGTGGCCACCGGGTGGCGCCCCGAGCGGTCCAACCGGGACGCTCTGGCCGAGATGGCGGCCGAGCACGCTGACGAGCTCGTCCTCGGCCCCCTGCACACGCGCCGGAGTCGTGTCCGTGTGGTGGCAGCGGTGACCGTCGCGCTCGGTACCGGGGTGATCGCCGCCGTCGCCCACCGCCGCTTCTGGGGTCGCCGCCGCACCGCCGTCAGCTCCGCGACGAGCGACCACCGCACCGGCTGAGCTCCCTCGTCCGTCCAGCGCACCTCGAGGGGCGCGTCGCCGTCCGTCTCGTACCGGCGGGCCGTCGAGTTCGTTCCGTCTCCGGGTGGGCCGTAGCGCCCCCGAGGACGGGAGAGCGTGGGCGGGGGACGACGGGCGGAGCGGCGGTGGGGACCGGTCACGGTCGCCGCGGTCGTGCTGGTCGCGTTGTTCGGCGCGGGATCGGCCTGGGCCGCGTCCAACGACCCGTACCGCGACCAGCAGTGGGGGCTCGACCGGATCCGCGTCGACGAGGCCTGGACGTCCACGCGCGGCGACGGCGCCGTGGTCGCGATCGTCGACACGGGCATCTCGCTCAGCCACCCGGACCTGTTCGACCGCATCACCAAGCGTCCCGACGGGTCGGTGATCGGGATCGACCTCGTCGACGACGACCTCGACCCGAGCGACGAGCACGGACACGGCACGCTCGTGGCGGGGATCGTGGCTGCGGCTGCCGACAACGGCGTCGGGATCGCGGGGGTGGCCCCGGGGGCCAGGCTGCTGCCCGTCCGCGTCCTCGACGCCGACGGGTCGGGGGACAGCGAGACGGTCGGGCGCGGCGTCATCTGGGCGGTCGACAACGGCGCCGACGTGGTCAACGTCTCGCTCGAGTCGGTCGCGCCTGAGGCCGGGGAGCCCGCCGTCCCCGGCGTGCCGGACGCCGCGATCCGCTACGCGGCGGACCGCGGCGTGCTGGTCGTAGCCGCGGCCGGGAACCGTCCAGGCAGCGCGGCCGGCTACCCCGCGGACTCGCCGATCGTGCTCGTCGGAGCCAGCGACCGCGACGACCAGCGGGCATCGTTCTCGACCGTCGACCGGCGGGACGGTCTCGTGGCCCCGGGGGTCGCGATCACCAGCACCTGGTGCCGCCGGGTCGAACGCGGCTGTGATCCCGCGGCGTCGCCCTACGGCGTGGCGGAGGGCACGTCCTTCGCGGCGCCGCACGTCAGCGGCGCGGCCGCGTTGCTCTTCGCCCGCGGCTACGACGCCGTCGAGGTCCGCCAGCGGCTGCTCGACGGTGCGGTCGACCTGGGGCCGCCGGGTCCCGACCCCGAACACGGCGCGGGCCGCCTCGACGCCGCCGCCAGCCTGAACGCGGCGTCAGCGCGCACGACCTCGGCGCCCCGGCCCACGCCCGAGCCGACCCGAGAACCGGCACCCGTGGCGGCACCGCGCGCCCCGGCCGAGCCGGCCCCGGCGCCCACCACGCCGGCTCCTCCACACGAGGGCCCGGACGCGGAGGCCGCGATCACCGACGTCGTCGTGGCACCGGATGGCAGCCCCGGTGACGATGCCGCCGCCGATGAGGTGACCCCGGCGCCGGCGCTCGATGCCGCTCCCGTCGAGGTGCCCTCCGAGCCGTCACCGACGGTGCTGGTCCACGGGGACGCGGCGCCGGTGGCCGCCGGCGATCCGGCGGATCCGGGCGGCGTCGGAGCGCGGACCTCCCTGCAACTGCTCGCAGCGCTGCTGGTGATGACCGCCATGGCGTGCTGGTCCTCGGCCGCCCGGCGTGAGGTCTGACCGAGCTCGCGGGGTGGCGCGCTCGGTGCGCGCCCCACCGGCGCACCCCCGCACGCCGCCTCCCCGGGACCCGCTCCGGACGGCGCGCGGATCATCGGTCCCTCCGGCACGGGTGAGCGCGGTGCACCGTTGGTGGTCCCTCCTGCTGGCGCTCGTCGCCGTCACCATCGGCGTCGTCGCCGTCGCTGCTGCGGCTGTCGCCTCGGGCGAGGTCCCCTGCGGCATCGTGTCGACCCAGCCGGCCTGCGAGGTCGCGTTGGTACCGGGTCCGACCGAGGACACCATCGGTCTCGTCCGCATCGAGGGGGCGACGACCTTCCCCTCGACCGGTGAGTTGCTGCTGACGACCGTGGCGGTGCGCGACGGCCTGGACCTCGGGACCTGGTGGGAGGCGCGACGGTCCACGACGGTCGACACCGTCCCGCGCGAGACCATCTACCCGCCGGATCTCGACCCCACCGAGACGGCCGAGCAGAACGCCCTCCTGATGGAGGACAGCCAGATGACCGCGGCGCTGGCGGCGCTGAGCGTCGCGGGCTACGACGTCGACGGCGCCGCCACCGGGGCGGCCGTCGCCGCGATCGAATCCGACGCGGTCACCGACGCGCTGACCGTCGGTGACGTCATCACCGGTGTCGACGGGACCGAGGTCCGCGACGCCGCGTCCCTCGTCGATCAGGTGGTGGCCTCCTCGCCGGGGGACGAGGCCACGCTGCAGGTACGTGCCGAGGACGGGACCACCCGATCGGTCGACGTCACCTACGGACGCAACCCGGCGGACCGGACCCGGGCGTACATCGGGGTGCTCCTGCGTACCGAGCTCGACCTGCCGGTGGACATCTCCATCGATGCGGGCGTCATCGGTGGTCCCTCCGCAGGGCTGATGTTCGCGCTCGGCGTCCTCGACCTGCTCGGCGACGAGGACCTGACCGGTGGCGCGATCGTCGCGGGGACCGGCACCATCGACGTCGACGGACGTGTCGGTCCGGTCGGCGGGGTCCGCCAGAAGCTGGTCGGCGCCACCGACCGGGGCGGGGTGTCCGAGCCGGCCGCGGTCTTCCTGGTGCCGAGGGCCAACCTCGCCGAGGCGCGCCGCGCGCCGGTCGGCCGCGACCTGCTGCTGGTGCCGATCGACGATCTGAGCGGGGCCCTCGCCGCGCTCGACGCCCTGCGTGACGGCCGTGAGCCTGCCGAGGCCTTCGCCCTCCGCGCGGCGAGCTGACTAGTCACGACGGGTCATATCGGGGTCATCTGGGCGCTCGAGCCGCGTCCACCGCGTCCGAGCAGCGTTGGGAGCGGCGGAGCCGCTGCACCGGCTCCTAGCCTGACCGCACCCGGCGGCGGCGCGGACGAGGAGGGCAGGCGTGTCGATCCCGCTGCACCTCGCCGTCCACCTCGGTGGTGTCACCGTCGCTGCCGCGTTGGTCCTGTTGGTCCTCCTGTCACCGACCACGGCCACCACCGGGCGGTCCGATCCACGGTCGCTGCCCCTCACCTCGCGGGGGACCATCGCGCTCGGAGCCGGGCTGCTGCTCGTCTCGCACCTGGTGGTCGGCGCCCTGCTGGCCGAGGCCGAGGGGTGGCCGCTGCTGCTGCGGGCGGCCGGGTACGCGGCGCTGGCCGTCGGGTCGGCCGGCGGCCTGGTGGGCGGTCCGGTCCTCCGACACGGGCCGCGTGAGGGCGGCGCGATGGTGGTCGTCCCGGCCGTGCTGGCTGCCCTGAGCGTCCCCCCGCCGCTGACCGTCGCGGCTGGCCTCGCTGGCGTGGCTGCCTGCGTCGCGACCGCTCGTGGGGTGCTCGGCCGCGGTCGCCACATCGTCCTGCTCGCGACCGGGATCGCGCTGTGGGCGGCCGGCGATCTGCTCATCGGGAGCCGGCCGACGTTCGCGGCTGCGCTGTCGCTCGCAGGGTCGCTCGCCGCGGGTGTCTGGGTGCTCCGCCGGGCGACGCGGCGGTCGCTGGCGGGTCGGTTCACGGGCGCATCGCTCGCCACGCTGCTCGCGCTGGTGGTCGGGCTCGGTGCTGGCTCCGGCCTCGCGCTCGCCAGCGACGTCCAGGCCGAACAGCGTGACCGGCTCGCGGCGGTCGCGGCCGCCCAGGCCGGCGACCTCGTCGATCGCAGCGGCGCGGCGCTCGAGGCGACGGCCGCGGCGCTCGCAGGCCAGACGCTGGTCGAACCGCTCACCACCGGCGACGTCGAGCTCGCCGATCAGCGCATCGGCTCGATCACCGCGCTGCCGGACGTCGAGGTGGTCGTGCTCACCGACGCGGCGGGGGAGGTGGTGGCCAGCCGCGACGGCGGAGCACCGATGGCCCCGTCGGCGGCGCGGCTCGTGGCGGCGGCACCGGCGACCACGGTGGCGCTCGACGGTGGACTCAGCCGCGGCGTGGTCGACCTCGGCGATGGCACGCTCCTGGTGGTCGGCGCCAGCCCCGTCGCGCCGCTCGACGGCGGCGCTCCGCAGCTCGGCCGCCAGGTCGGCTCGCTCGTCCTCGGTCGGACGCTCACCTCCGAGCCGCTGATCGAGCGGCTGGGACAGGACACCGCCTCGGACGCGCTGATCGTGGTCGGCGGGCGGGTCGTCGCCAGCACGTTGCCCGATGCCGACGCTGCGGCGCTGGTCGGGGGCCTCGGTGCTGGCACCGTGGCCATCGATGGGGTCGAGCGGGTCGTGGCGTCGGCCGAGCTCGGCTCACCGGCTCGCGGTCAGCTCGTCCTGGCGCTGCCCGCGGACCGCGCCACCGATGCGTCGCGGACGGCGGCCCGCACCGCGTTCCTGCTCGCCGTGGTCGGTCTGCTCGTCGCTGGCGCGCTGATCACCGTGCTGGCGCGTCGCGCGACCGAACCGGTGTCCCGCCTGACCGCCGCGGCCGAGCGTGTCGCCGCCGGTGACCTGGCCACGCGGGTCGACGTCGAGGGGGAGGACGAGGTGGGTCGCCTCGCGGCGGCGTTCGACGGGATGACGGTCTCGCTCGAGGCTCGCGACCGGGACCTGCGCACGAGCCTCGCGGAGCAGGGCGCCCTCCGGGACCGGCTCGAGACCGTGACCGCCTCCATGGGCGAGGCCCTGCTGGCGACCGACGCGGCGGGCACGGTCACCACCGCCAACCCGGCGGCCGCGGACCTCCTCGGGGCGGGTGACGTCGACGAGCTGATCGGGCGACCGCTCCACGAGTCGCTCCGCGGCCGAGCGGACGCGGGAGGCGACCTGCTCGAGCTGCTGGATGGCGACGGGCAGCGGTCGGCCGTCACCACCTCGCTCCGCGGTGAGCTCACCGGATCGGGTCGCATCGTCGAGGCGTCCGCCGCACCGCTGACCGCCGCTGACGCCGACGCCGACGACGGGGCAGGTGACCAGGGCGGCCGTGTGTACGTCGTGCGCGACATCACCACCCGCGTCCTCGCCGACCGTGTCCGCACCGAGGTGATCGCCAACCTCTCCCACGAGCTCAAGACGCCGCTGACACCGATCAAGGCGTTCCTCGAGGTCCTCGCCGGTCGCGGTGGGATCGACGAGCGCTACCTGCCCATGCTCGAGCTCGCCCGCGACGGGCGGGCGCGGCTCGAGAGCACCATCACCGCGCTGGTGGACCTGGCGGAGCTGGAGGCGGGCGAGACGAGCGTCGACCTGCGAGCGCTCGACCCACGCGTCATCGCCGGCGACCTGATCGAACGCTGGCACGAACGGGCGCCATCGCGCACGCTGTCCCGGCGGGTGCGCCGCGGCACGCCGCCGGTCCTCGGCGACGCCGGCCTCGTCGCCCGCGTGCTCGACGCCCTGGTGGACAACGCCCTGAAGTTCTCGGAGGGACCTGTGCGCATCGTCGCCGAACCCGTCGGGGGCGAGGTCCACCTGCGCGTGCGTGACGGCGGGCCCGGCCTCCCGGTCGGACGCCGCGAGGAGATCTTCGAGCTGTTCGTGCAGGCGGACGGTTCCAGCACCCGTAGCGTCGGCGGGCTCGGTATCGGGTTGCCGACGGCGGGGCGCATCGCCGACCTCCTCGGCGGCCGCATCGAACTGGACGACGCACCAGGGGGCGGCACCGATGCGGTCCTGGTGCTCCCGGTGGCGCACGAGGATGCACCGTGAGCGCCCCCGTCCTCCCACCCGACGAACGCCTGGAAGACGCGTCCGTCGACGCGTCCGTCAGCGACCGACTCGACGGCCCAGTTGTCGTCGAGCCTCGGACGGGATCGCGGGCCGCGTCGATCGTGGCGCTGGTGGCCGTGATCGTCGCGGCGCTGACGTTGCCCGGCGGGGGCTCGCTGCCGAACGGGCGCTTCGGTGTCCTGGCATCCGGTCCGCTGGAGGTGCGTGACGGGTCCGGGTGGCAGGCGCTCGACGCCGGTGCCGCGATCGAGGAGGGGGCGTCGCTGCGCACCGTCGGCGACGTCGCGACCATCGAGGTCGATGGTGGACGGCTGGTGCTCGCTGCCGGCGCGCACGCCGCGGTCGCGGACGGGGTGCTCGACCTCGAACGTGGCAGCATCCTCCTCGACGGCCCCGCTGCAGCCCTCACCGCGACCGTCGATGGGGTGCGAGCCGAGGGGACCGGTCTCTGGCGCGTCGATGCCGGCCCGCGGCCCCGCGTGGGCACCTACCGGGCCGAGGTCAGCGTCGACGACGGCAGCACCGAGCTGGAGCTGCCCGCCTACCGGCAGGTGACCGTCCGCGACCGCACCGTGGCCGACGCCAACGTCCTGCCGCTGCGGTACCTCGCCACCGACCCGTTCGACCGCGTGCAGCTCGCCGACGCCATCCGGATCGACGAGATCGCGACGACGCTCGGCCGTTCCCTCGAGGGCACCTACGGGACCGAACCACGGTCACCGGCGTTCTACGGCGCCTTCCTCGGCGTCGATGAGGGTGTGCTCGACCAGCTCCCGACGCTCGCTCCGACGACCGGCGACGACGACCGGATCGGTCCGCCCGCGGAGGTCCTCGTGGGGGTGGTGGTGAGCGACGCGGTGGCTGCCGTCCGCGACGCCGCCGTGGCCGCCGTCATCCCCGACGTGGCGGGGCAGCGGGACGCGGGTGCCACCTGGGGCCTGATCCTGCAGGCGGCTGACGGCGGCCCGCAGGACCTCCAGGCAGCTGCCGACCGCGCGCTGACCGAGGCCGCCGACGCCCCTGCCGACGTGCTCGCTCCGCCCCCGGCTACGGCGCCGGGCACCCCGGCTGCGCCGGCACCCGCTGGGACCCCGGTCCCGACCGGTGGTGGTGGTGGTGGTGGTGGCAGCGGCAGCGGAGGAGGAGGGGGAGGCGGCACGGGCGGCTCGCCGTCGCCTGGTTCGCCGCCACCCGCCCCGTCGCCCTCGCCCCCACCGTCGCCGAGCGGTCCCCTCGCGCCCGTCGACGACGCCGTGCGCGACCTCGGTGGTGCCGTCGGCGGCACCACCGAGGAGCTCAACGACACCGTCGGTGACGTGGTCGGCGGCGTCGATGAACTGCTGGCTCCGACGCTCGGCGGTCTGCTCGGCGGCGGGTGACCGCGACGCACGGTCGCGTCGAGGCGACGCACGTCGCGCCGGACCGACCCGCGGACCCGGGTAGCCTCCCGGTCCGACCCCGCCGACGCGTCCACCGCACCGCTGCGCTCCGCGCATCCGTGCGCCGACGGGTGCCGAACCGGGGACCGACCGAAACCACCGGAAGGGTCCCACCCGTGGGCGATCTCGTCCGCCGCCGCCTCGGCACCGTCATCGTGTTGGCCGTCGTGCTCATGCTGTTCTCGGCCAACCGCGTCGCGGTGCTCACCACCGACTACTGGTGGTTCCGAGCCCGTGAGTACCCCGAGATCTTCACCAGCATCCTCGGGACGCGTGTCCTGATCGGGGTGGGGTTCGGTGCGGCCCTGGCGATCGTCATCGCGGCGAACCTGCTGATCGCGAGGCGTGTGCGGCCGTTCTTCGTGCCCTCCTCGCCGCAGCAGGCGCAGGTGCAGCGCTACCGCGAGATGGCCGACCCCTACCTGCCGTGGCTCATCGGCGCCGTCGCCGTCCTCTTCGGGCTCACGTCCGGGTTGGCGGTCAGCGCCAACTGGGAGACCTTCCTGCTGTTCCGTAACGCCGTCGAAGTCGGCGCCGCGGATCCGACCTTCGACGTGGACATCGGCTTCTACCTCTTCGAGTTGCCCTTCTGGACCTTCGTGCAGACCTGGCTGTTCACCTCGATGGTCCTGACCACGATGCTCACCGCCGGTGCGCACTACCTGCTCGGTTCCATCCGGCCGGAGGCCGAGGACAAGGTCATGCCGGCGGCGCGGACCCACCTCGCCATCCTGATCGTCGCCCTGCTCGCCATCCGCGGCTGGGGGTACTGGCTCGACCGGTACGCGCTGAACTACTCCCAGCGCGGCACGGTCACCGGCGCCTCGTACACCGACGTCACCGCCGAACTGCCGGCCCTCTACCTGCTGATCTTCACCACCGTCATCGCGATCGTCCTGGTGGTGCTCGCGATCCGGCGGCGAGGGTTCCTACTGCCCGGTGCCGCGATCGCGTTGCTGGTCGTGGCCTCGATCGTGCTGCAGGGGGCCTACCCGGCGGCCATCCAGCGCCTCCAGGTCGACCCGCAGGAGCTCTCGCGCGAGGAGCCGTACATCGCCGAGAACCTGGCGGCGACCCGGGCGGCCTTCGGGCTCGGCGACGTCGAGTTCCAGCCGTTCTCGATCGGCAACGAACTCACCGAGGACGACGTCATCGAGAACGACGTCACGCTGCGCAACATCCGGCTGTGGGACCCGAACGTCCTCGAGACCACCTACCAGCAGCTGCAGGCGCTCCGGCCCTACTACCAGTTCAACAACGTGTCGGTGGACCGCTACCAGATCGACGGCGAGCTCCGTCAGGTCATGATCGCCACGCGTGAGCTGTCGCAGCTGCCCGAGCAGACCGACACCTGGCAGAACCGCCACATCACCTACACCCACGGTTACGGCGTGGTGGCCTCGCAGGTCAACACCGCCAACAGCCAGGGGCAGCCGGTCTTCATCGCCTCGAACATCCCGCCGTCGGGGTCCGACGAGGTCGTGCCCGACGACGAGCCCGGCGTCTACTTCGGCGAGCTCAGCTCGCCGGTCTACTCGCTGGTCCGCACCGCAGCGGCCGAGCTCGACTACGAGGAGGCCGAGGGTGAGGAGCAGGTGCTCACCGAGTACGAGGGGCTCGGTGGCGTCGAGATCGGCAACCTCGCCCGGCGGGTCGCGTTCGCGCTCCGGTTCGCGGACTACAACCTGGTGCTGACCAACCTCATCGAGGATGACTCCCGGATCATCTTCCACCGCAGCGTGCGCGAGCGGGTCGGGCAGATCGCCCCGTTCCTCGAGCTCGATGCCCAGCCCTACCCCGCGGTCGATCGCGACGGTCGGCTGCAGTGGATCCTCGACGCCTACACGACCTCGAACGCCTACCCGTACTCCGAGCGGCGGGACCTGCAGATCGGCAACCGGCAGATCCCCGTGAACTACGTGCGCAACAGCGTCAAGGTCGTCGTCGACGCCTACGACGGCGACGTGTCGTTCTACCGGGTCGAGGAGGACGATCCGATCCTCGACGCCTGGGAGCAGGCCTTCCCCGGGTTGATCAGCGACGCGTCCGAGGCACCTGCCGGCATCGCCGACAACTTCCGCTACCCCCAGGATCTGTTCCGCCTGCAGGCCGAGCTGTACACGACCTACCACATCCCCGAGGTCGACGCGTTCTACAACCGCGCCGACGCCTGGTCGATCCCGTTCGACCCGGCGGCGGCCGCCAACGAGACCGGTGGGCAGGACCTGGCGAACGCCACCCGCCGACCGTTCGAGCCGTACTACCTGCTGATGCGCCTGCCGGGCGAGGCCGAGGAGGAGTTCGTCCTCATCCAGCCCTACCTCGCGCAGGGCCGCGACAACATGGTCGCGTGGCTGGCCGGACGTGGTGACGGGGAGAACCTCAACCAGCTGTTCGCGGTCCGGTTCCCGACCAACCAGCTCGTGCTCGGCCCGGCGCAGGCGCAGGCCCGCATCGAGCAGGACGACCTGATCTCCGAGTACATCACGCTGCGTCAGCGCGCCGGGACGCGGGTCATCCGAGGCAACCTGCAGGTGCTGCCGATCGCGGACTCGATCCTCTACGTCGAGCCGTTGTTCCTCGAGGCCGACAACGCCGAGATCCCCGAGCTCGCCCGCGTCGCGCTGGTCCTCGGCGAGCAGACCGCGTTCGACCGGACCTTCGCCGGGGCGCTCGGCCAGCTGCTCGGGATCGAGGTGCCGGACTCCATCGTCGACGCCGAGGAGGGACCGATCTCGGTCGAGGACCCGACCAGCGACGACGACACGCCGGCCGATCCGGACGATCCGGACGACACACCGACCGGTCCAGCCGAGGGCACCTCGCGCGAGCTGCTCGAGCAAGCCCTCGCGGCCTTCGCGCGCGCCGAGGTGGCGCTGCGGGACGGCAACCTCGGGACCTACCAGCGCGAGGTCGCCCGGGCGCAGTCGCTGCTCGAGCAGGCGGCCGAGCTCGAAGGTGTCAGCTCGGTCGAGGAGCTCGCCGAGGAGACCAACGGCGCTGACACCGATGGGGCCGACGCTGCGGGCGACGACACCGACGGCTGAGCGTGGACCGCGGGAGACGTGGAGAGGCCCCCGCCCGGCGGGGGCCTCTCCACGTGGTCGGCGTCGCGGGCCGGATGCGGTGGCGGACGCGGGCGGCTACTCGTCGAGCTCGTCGACGTTGATCTCGGCACCGTCCTCGTCGATCGAGGCCTCGCAGGCGACGGCACCCACGGCGAGGAGGCCGAACGAGGAGATAGCGGCGACGAGACGTCGGGTGCGGTGCTTCACGTTGGAGCCTTCCGGTCGGGGACGGCCGCCAGTCTGCGCGACCGTCCGTGTCGGCGGCAGGGACGAACGGGCGGAGGGCTCCTGGGGCCCGGGCGACCCGTCCGTTGGCCGCGCGCGGGTCCGACGCTCGTTTCGCGTCTCCGCGCGACGGTCGGTACGGTGCGCACATCGGCGCGGGGTGGAGCAGTTCGGTCAGCTCGCCGGGCTCATAACCCGGAGGT
>NZ_JBBEBZ010000135.1:0-2949 GCF_040882075.1 Nitriliruptor sp. | reverse complement strand
ATTTCGCTCGGTTTGCGCCATCTCTCGGACCTGAAAATCGTGGTGTCGGCGGTTCGACCCCGCCCCTGACCACCCTCGGATCCGGGCCCCTGGACGTCTCAGGGGTGAAGGTGTCCGGGCCGCACTCGGCGTCGACCGTCCCGTCGAGCACCACGATGGTCTCGTCCTCGTGGGTGTGCTGGTGCGGTGGCGGACCCTGCCCGCGGCAGCAGTTGGGTGACGTCGATGCGCTGCACGTAGCCGCACGCGATGCGGTCGAGGTGGGTGCGCACCGCCTCGGCTTCCTGCTCGTCGCGGGCGACGGCGAGCGCGACCGCGATGTGCCACCCCGTAGAGGAGCGCGAACCGGGCCGTCAGGTCCTCGGTCCACGGTCGGTCCACGAAGCGGTCGGCGTCGGCGGCGCGGCAGATGGCACCCGTCATGGTCCGGTAGACCGACCGGGAAGATGGCGCGATCATCACCCGCTCGGCTGAGCTCCTGGATGCGCGCGTCCATGCGCTCGAGCACGTCGCCGACCGCAGGTGTGGTCCCGGTGGTCACCGACATCGCTGCCCCTGGTCCCGTCCCCGGCTGGCCCACGAGGCCAGTGGTGGGGCCGGGTTGAGGGCTCAACGTCAGGGTGGGCCGGGGAGAAGATCGAGGCCGACGTCGCGGAGCAGCGCGACGGTCTCGGCCAGCGGCAGGCCGATGACGTTGGTGTCCGATCCGTCGACCCGTTCGACCAGCACGGCTCCGGCGCCCTGCAGCCCGTAGGCGCCGGCCTTGTCGTCGGGCTCGCCGGTCGCGATGTACCACGCCACCTCGGCGTCGCTGAGCGGCCGGAACGTCACCGCGGTCGTGACACGCGTGACCGCGCTGACCGGACCGCGGACGACGGCGACACCGGTCACCACCTCGTGGGTGCGGCCGGACAGCGTGCGCAGCATCGACGCGGCGTCTGCGCGGTCACGCGGCTTGCCGAGGACACGCTTCTCGGCGATGACCTCGGTGTCCGCGGCCAGGACCACCTCGTCGTGCCCGTCGCCGCGAGCAGCGGCGGCCGCGGCCTTGGCGGACGCGAGCCGGACCACGAGGTCCGGACCCTTCTCACCGGCGCGCGGGGTCTCGTCGATGTCGACCGGTCGGCGCAGCGGGGTGACACCGAGGCGTGCGAGCAGTTCCGCCCGGCGTGGGCTCGCCGACGCGAGCACCAGCGCTGGACGGCCATCATCACCGGACCCGGCGGGGTCAACCGGCACGCTCAGTGCCCCTCCGCCTCCTCGGCGGCGTCGGCCTCGGCCTTGGTGGCGTGGATCGTGCCGTCCGGGTGCTCCGGTGGGGCGTAGACGGTCGTCAGCACGAGCGGTTCGTCACCGGTGTTGCGGAAGTCGTGGTGGGTCCCGGCGGGGACGGCGACCACGTCACCCGGACCGACCGGACGCGTCTCGCCCGCGATGACGGCCTCGCCGGTGCCGCTGGTGAACGCCAGGATCTGGTCGTTGTGGTCGTGCGTCTCCGCGCCGATCGCCTCGCCCGGCTGGATCGTCATGATGACGAGCTGGCTGTGCTCGCCGGTCCACAGCACGCGGCGGAAGTCCGGGTGGTCGGCAGCGACGGCAGCGGGCTGGTGGTGCTCCACGGTGCGCTCCTGGTCTGGTCCGTCTCGACCCTACGCCCGCGGTCGCGGGCGCGTGGACGGGACGGCCCCGGTCGACGGCCCGGCCCGGTCGCACGACCCCGAGCGGCGCGACCCTCAGCCGCCCGAGACCGTGCTTCCCGCGAGGGCAGGCAGCTCCGTCGGCGTCTCCCGGGAGTCGAGCCACCCCTCGGGCAGGGTCACGCGCTTCGGAGGGGTGGTGTGACCGCGGGCGTTGCGGCGAACCGCCTCGTCGAACGGCAGGTCGCGATCGACGGTCGTCAGGAGTCCGTGCACCTCGGCGAGCGCGCTGACCTGGTTGAGCCGGCGGCGCAGCTCCCCGCCGACGGGGAAGCCCTGCAGGTACCAACCGGTGTTCTTGCGCAGCTCGCGGAGGCCCTTGGCGGGTCCGTGCCAGGCGACCAGCAGCTCGGCGTGCTCGATCAGGAGGTCGACGATCTCGCCGAGGTCCGGTGGTGACGGCACCTCGCGGCCCTCGAACAGCGCCTGCAGGTCACGGAACAGCCACGGCCGACCGAGGCAGCCGCGCCCGACCACCACGCCGGCGCACCCGGTCTCGGCCAGCATCCTGCGTGCGTCCTCGGCCTCCCAGATGTCACCGTTGCCGAGCACCGGCACGTCCACGGCGTCGACCAGTGCCGCGATGTGGGACCAGTCCGCTGGCGGGCCGTAGCGCTGCTCGGCCGTCCGCGCGTGCAGGGCGATGGCGGCCACGCCGAGGTCGGCGGCGATCCGTCCGGCCTCGAGGTAGGTGTGGTGGTCGTCGTCGACACCCAGCCGGGTCTTGACCGTCACCGGCACGTCGCCCGCTGCCCGCACCGCTGCGGTGACGATGTCGGTGTACAGACCGGTCCGCCACGGCAGGGCCGCGCCACCACCGTGCCGCGTCACCTTCGGCGCCGGGCACCCGAAGTTGAGGTCGATGTGATCCACCGGTTCTAGGCGGGTCCCGCCATCGGTGAGCCCGCCACCGACCAGCAGCTCGACCGCCCGACCGACGTCGTCGGCCGCGGTGCCGTAGAGCTGGATCGACCGGGGCGTCTCGTCCGGGGCGAACCCGGCCTTCACCACGCTGGTGCTGTTGCCCTCGACCAGGCCGCGGGCCCCCACCATCTCGCTGACGTACAGGCCGCCGCCGTGACGCCGGCACAGGGTGCGGAAGGGCGCGTCGGTGACGCCCGCCATCGGGGCGAGCACGAACGGCGGCCACACCGTGAGGGGGCCGAGCGTCAGGGGCGGGGCGAGGGGCTCCATGGTCGCCAGACGGTACCGGGGTCCTCACGTGGCATCGGCGCGACATCAGCGCCCCGCT
>NZ_JBBEBZ010000134.1:0-3004 GCF_040882075.1 Nitriliruptor sp. | reverse complement strand
TCGGTCGGGCTCGCGGGGTCCTGACGTGGCGCTGGCGCCACACGAGCACCCCGGTAGGCCGGCGCGCACCCATCGGTCGGGCTCCGGGTGTCCGAGGGGCCGACCAGGCGGGAACCGCCGTTGGGTCGTGGTTCCTGGCGACTCGTTCTCGACCGATCACACGGGGGGCCGTGCCCGTGGGTCGGTGACCGACCACCGGATCTCGCTGGTCGCCGCGATCGCGTCGAGCAGATCGCCCGCGGCGCCGACCTCCGCGGGGGCCACGACACCGGGGGCAGCGCGGCCGGCGAGGACCGCGTCGACGGTGGCAGCGACCAGCCTCGCCGATGCATCGAGGTGGTCGCTGCCGTTGGCCCAGCCCCGGGCGTACCCATCGGCGTCGCCAGCGACCTCGGCGACGACCGCCCAGCGTGCCCCCTCGGTGGGTACTCGCCGCGCCCGGCGTTCGAGGCCGGCTGCCACCCGGTCCCGCACGGCCCGCCGTCGGGAGAGGTTCGCGATCGCCTGCATCAGCTCCGCGCGGGCGCTCGACAGCGCGATGTACGAGCGGACCGTCGTGACCTCCGGCAGGTGACGCGGTACCGACAGCGCTTCCAGACCGGGTACGCCGGCGGCGTGGTGCGGCCCGAACGGGCGCGGGAACCAGGCCAGCCGGCGGACCTCCCCGGGGAGCTCGTCGATCCGCTGCCCACGCTCGAGCACGGTCGCCGGCACGCCGAGCGACGCCGTGATGCCACGCAACACCCCGGGTGACGCCGCGCCGAGGACCCCTCCCCGGTCGGGGACCACGGCAGCGACGTGCACCTGCCTCGGCTGGTCGGTCCGTGCGGCGGCGACCGACGTGAGCAGGTCACCGATCGCCGTCCGCCAACCGACGCCCGGGACCACGACCGTGCCACGATCTCTCGCGCGGGAATCGAACCCGTCGTAGGCCCGCTGGAGGTGGGGTTGCGCATCAGCGGTGTCGATCAGGTGGACGGCGCCAGCGACCGCCGCCTCGAGCACCCGGCCGGCGGCGCCGCCCGGGACCGGGAGCGCGCTGATGGCCAGGTCGACCCCCGACAGCGCACCGCTGATGCCTCCATCCACATCGAGGTCGACGATCCGCGTCGAGGTCGGCCCTTGCGCGGTGCGGGCGACCTCGGTCAGCGTCGCGGCATCACGACCGACGAGCACGAGCTCGAGGCTGCTCGTCAAGCGGGCCACCACCCGACGACCGAGCGTCCCGGTGGCGCCGAACACGGCGATCGTGGGCATCGCGGGGGCCTCGCGGCGCGGGTTCGGTGGGGGTCGGCGCCAGGGCGACGCTACCGACACGTGGGGGGTACGTGACCCGCTGGAGATGGCGTGCGAGGATGCCCGCCCCGCGGTGGCGACCGGCCCCGCGCCCACCACCGCTCGACGCCCACGCCGGCGCGACGGGCAGCGAGGACGAGGGTGCACGACCGCACGCGTGACCTGCCGGAGGACACCCTGCTCGTGCGGGTGCCGGCCGCCGATCGTGCCTGGGCACGTCGGCTGCCGCGGGTCCCCGACGGCTACATCCTGACCGTCACCGTCGGGTCGGCGGACCTCGCACCCGTGCCCGCCGACGATCTGGTCGCCGGCGGGTACCGCATCGTGGGCGTCGCGGCCGACCACCGACCCCTCGGGCGGCTCGTCGACGTGTGCGTCCCGCCGGACCTGCGTTCGCGGAACCCCGGGTGGTGGATCGAGCTGGTCGAGCTCGCCGACCGGGTCTTCGACCCCCGCCTCGGTCCCGTCGCACGCGTGCTGGCGGCCGAGCTGGATCTGCACCGTCGGGCCGCGACGGGCGGGTGAGACCCGCCAGCGAGCAGCTGCGGCCGCGCACAGGCCACCCCACCGCCGATCCGGGCCTCTCCGTGCGCTGACCGCGCGCCTGGTGCTTGCTGACCGCTAGCGCTTGCGGGAGTTAGCACCTTGCCGTACGTTGGCTAGCAGTTCCCCCCGGACCGCGATCGGTCCGGTGGGGGGATGGGGCACCCCGCAGGCTCCCGCAGCCTCGACCCGGCTCCCGCTCCGTCCCTCCACCCGACCGCTCGACCGGCACCGGCGGATCCACGACACCCCCGCGACCCCAGGAGGCCACCGCATGGCTACCACGACCGACACCAAGACCACGACCACCACCGAAGCAGCGAAGCGCAAGGCTGCCGCCGAGAAGGCCGCCGCCACCCGCAAGAAGAACCAGGCTGCCGAGGCACGCAAGAACAAGGCCGCTGCCGAGAAGGCCGCTGCCACCCGCAAGCGCAACGCCGCCGCCGCGAAGCGCGAGAAGGTCGCCCCGAAGCGCGCCCCGATCGCCGAGCGTGAGCCCCGCATCATCGCCGAGGACGCCTCGTTCGCTGCCGCGGGCCTGGCCATCGACGCCGTGACGTTGGTGCGCCACGCCACCACCAAGCTCGAGCAGCTGCGCGCGGAGGTCCGCAAGGCCGCCAGCGACCCGGCCGGCACCTTCAAGGGCTACTCCGAGACCGCGCCGACGACCGTCACCCGCACCGTGGGTGACGTCCGTGGCCGCCTCGTGGCCGAGCTCGAGACCGCGATCGCCAAGTTCGAGAAGACCTTCAACTCGAAGGCGACCGAGGGCCGTAAGCTCGTCGAGGCGCTCAAGAACGACACGCGTGTCGCCAAGCTCCTCGACCAGTCCTCGAACACCCGCTCGCAGGTCAAGGCGGCCCTGACGTCGCTCACCAGGACCGTCGACGTCGCCGTCGACGCCGGTCGCAAGCAGGCCGGGACCGCCACCAGCCAGATCAAGGGCGCGACGACCTCGGTCACCAAGACCGTCGACGTCGCCGTCGACGCCAGCCGCAAGCAGGCCGAGAACGCTGCCAGCCAGGTCAAGGCGGCTGCCACCTCGATCCGCAAGACCGCTGACGCCATCCCGGCCGCAGCCGAGGGCGTCGAGAAGCAGGTCGAGAAGGCCAGCTGACCCACCCGGTCTCCCGACGGCGCTCCGCTCCCGCACGCGCCGTCGGGT
>NZ_JBBEBZ010000133.1:0-3023 GCF_040882075.1 Nitriliruptor sp. | reverse complement strand
GTCGTTCTTGACGTCGACGGTCAGCAGCCCGAAGGCGGACAGGTTGCCCGGGTCGAGCGGGACGATGACCGCGTCCAGTCCGAGCACGTCGATGAGCCGGCAGATCAGCAGGGGGCCGGAGCCGCCGAAGGCCGCCATCGCGAACTCGCGGACGTCGAGGCCCCGCTTGACGGTGACCTGACGGATGGCGTTGGCCTGGTTCCACGCCGAGATCTCGAGGATCCCGCGCGACGCGTCGGCGGCGGACAGTCCGAGCTTCCCGGCGAGTTGCTCGATGCCGGTCCGGGCCGCGCCG
This sequence comes from Nitriliruptor sp., assembly GCF_040882075.1. Classification (NCBI taxonomy): domain Bacteria; kingdom Bacillati; phylum Actinomycetota; class Nitriliruptoria; order Nitriliruptorales; family Nitriliruptoraceae; genus Nitriliruptor; species Nitriliruptor sp. Next base: position 2,728 of record NZ_JBBEBZ010000133.1, on the reverse strand, counting down.
GCATCGAGGTCGATCTCGCCACCGAGCAGGTGCGGCGGGATGCGGCCGAGGTACACGTGGGCATCGGTGACGGTGGGCTCGGTGCCCCCCTTGCCGTAGCAGAGCGGTCCAGGGTCGGCGCCCGCGGACCGGGGCCCGACCTTGAGGTTGCCCTCCGGGCTGATCCACGCGATCGAACCGCCTCCCGCACCGACCGTGACGATGTCGATCATCGGGATCTTGGACGGGAACCGTCCGATCGTGCCCTCGGTGGTCAGCGTCGGCTCGCCGCCGAGGACGACCGACACGTCGGTCGAGGTGCCGCCGCCATCGCAGGTCAGGATGCGGTCGTAGCCGGCCTCGCCCGCGACCAACGCTGCGCCGAGCGCGCCGGCCGCCGGACCGGACAGCACCGTGGTGATGGGCTGGTGGACCACCTCGTCCGAACTGATCACGCCACCGTTCGACTTCATGATGTAGAACGGGACCGACACCGTGTCCCCACCGCTGTCACCAGCGTCCGGACGTGGGCCGGCGGTGGGCTCCCGGTCCGGGGCGGTGTCGGCGGCGGCACGAACCGTGCCGGTGTCCGTGTAGGACGCGAGACGCGCAGCGATCGCGGCGATGTAGCGCCCGACGCGGGGCTTGACCGACGCGTCGACGAGCGTGGTGATGGTCCGCTCGTACTCGCGGTACTCGCGCAGCACCTCCGACGACAGCGAGACGACCGCCTCTGGGTGCTCGCGCCGGATGATGTCGAGGACGCGGCGCTCGTGGGTGTCGTTCGCGTAGCTGTGCAGCAGGCATACGCCGAGCGTGTCGATGCCGCGGTCGCGGTACCAGCGGGCGACCTCGGCGACTCGGGTCTCGTCGAGCGGTCGCACCTCGGTACCACGGACGTCCAAGCGTCCGGCGACCTCCTTGACGCGGTCGACGGGGACGATGCGGTCGGGCTTGACCCAGAAGTAGCTGTTGCCGTAGCCCGACGGGACCGATTGGCGGGCGATCTCGAGGACGTAGCGGTAGCCCTCGGTGGTGATCAGGCCCATCCGCTCGATGTCGTCCTCGAGGAGGGCGTTGGTGGCGACGGTCGTGCCGTGCGAGACGGCGGCGACGTCGGCGCCACCCGCGTCGATGAGGTGCAGGACCTTGTCGACGCCGGCGAGGAACCCCTCGGCGGGGTCGGCGGGGGTCGACGGCGTCTTGGTCGTGGTGAGCTGACCGGTGGACTCGTCGAAGGCCACCACGTCGGTGAACGTGCCACCGGTGTCGATGCCGATGCGGATACGTCTCACGGCGTGGTGCTCCCGGACGGAGGTGGCGAGGTGACGGCGGCGAGGCTCAGCGCGGACCGGGCACCGGTCACGGCGTGGTGCTCCCGGACGGAGGTGGCGAGGTGACGGCGGCGAGCGCGGGTGCGATCAGGGCGGCAGCGGTGAGCGCCGTGCCGTCGTCGTCCGGTGCGGCGATCACCTGCGCGCCGACCGGCAAGCCGGACGGGCCGGTGAGGCCGGGGACCGACACCGTCGGCGTGCCGAGCAGCGTCCAGGCGCGGCACAGCAGCGGGTCGCCCGTCGTGGCGATGGGCGGGGGCTCACCGAGGACCGACGGAGCCAGCAGCGCGGGTGTTGCGGCGAACACGGCCGGCAGCTGGGCTCGGCACCGTTCCGCGAGGGCGGTCGCGTCGTCGTAGCGCTCCGCCAGGCTCTCGCCGGCGTCGAGGTAGGTGCGGAGCTGATCGCTCAACTGGTCGCCGTGCAGCTGCCGTTCCCACGCGAGGGAGCGGGACACCTCGACGCCCATGATGATCTCCTGCGCGGAGACCAGGCCGGCGAACTCGGGCGGGAGTTCGACCTCGACGACGTCGGCGATCCGGGCGAGCGAGGTCGCGGCTGCTTCGAGCAGCGATCGGGTCGCGGGTTCGAGCTCGTCCCACCACGGGGTCCGGCAGAACCCGATGCGGGGCTGGTCGCCGAGGTCGGTCGGACGGAACCGGTCCGGGTCCTCGGCCATCACCCCGAGCGCGACCGCGACGTCGGCGGCGTCCCGCCCGAAGGCTCCCACGTGGTCGAGGGTCGTGGAGCAGAGCTTGACGCCTGCCGTCGGGATCGCGCCGTAGGTCGGCTTGCCACCGAAGATGCCGCAGAACGAGGCGGGCCGGACCACCGAACCGGCGGTCTGGGTGCCGAGCGCCAGCGGGATCGTGCCGGCCGCGACCGCTGCAGCCGACCCGGACGAGGACCCGCCGGGCGTGCGCGCGGGGTCCAGTGGGTGCGTGGTCGGCCCGGGGGTGAAGACCGCGAACTCGGTGGTCACGGTCTTGCCGATGATGACCGCACCGGCGCGGTGCAGCCGGGTCACGGCGACGGCCGATACCTCGGGTTGGTGGTCGGCGTGGATCGACGAGCCGTACCGCGTGGGCAGGTCCGCGGTGTCGATGAGGTCCTTCACACCGACCGGGACGCCGTGCAGCGGCCCGCGCGAGGGCTCGGTGTCACGGGACCGGGCCTCGGCGAGCGCCTGGTCGGGATCGAGGTGGGCCCAGGCGTGGAGGGTGTCCTCGCGGGCGTCGATGGCCGCGAGACAGTCGGAGACCAGCTGCTCGCTGGTGAGCTCACCGTCCCGGATCGCGGCCGCCGCCGCGAGCGCCGACAGCGACGAGGCGTCCGTCACGACGACGAACGAGCGGTGCGGCGGCCGATGATGACCCCGATGAGCGCGACCAGGGCGCCGAGCCCGAAGGCGATCA